>DAIODV010000355.1:0-4119 GCA_036746615.1 Mycobacterium sp. | reverse complement strand
CGGTGGCAGCGGACTCGGCGCCGATGTGGGCCATCCTGGGCGACCTCGCCAACGATGTCGAAACCAACGCCGGCGGGCGTTATCCCGGGCCCGACGGCGGCGATGCGGCCGTGCGCAATCCGTGGCGGATGGCACTGGCACAGCTGTGGATGGCGGGGATCGACTGGACAGCAGACTTGCCCCCAGTCGGTGCGGCTACTCCTGCCGAACTCCGCATCACCCGTTCGCAATTGGGATCTGGCATCGGGTGTGTGCTGTGCTCGAGCATGGGGCGACTGTTCGACGCGGTCGCATCGCTGTTGGGTGTGCGACACCGAATCGATTACGAAGGGCAGGCGGCCATCGAGCTCGAGGCGCTGGCCGACTCGATTGGCGAGACGGCGGGCACGAAGCTGCGACTGGTAGTGCGCCCCGACGGAGTTCTCGACCCCGCCGGCATGGTGCGGAAGCTGGTGTCGGCCCTACGCGCAGGTGTGCAACCAGCGGTACTGGCTGCCGAGTTCCACAGCGCGGTTGCTGTCGCTGTCGCCGAGGTGGTAGCGAAGGTCGCCGGACCGGTGCGGTTGGTCGGCCTGACCGGCGGGGTGTTTCAGAATGTGCGGCTGCTGCAGGGATGTCGACAACGGTTGCAGCAGACGGGATTCGAGGTGCTGACCCATCACGTGGTGCCGCCCAACGACGGCGGGCTTGCACTCGGTCAGGCCGCGATTTCGGTGCTGACGGCGCTGGAAGAAGCGGAGAACCGATGACCAGCACTGCGATCGATCGCGGGCTCGGCGCCGAGCTGGCCGCTGATCTGGCCGCGGCCGCCTTCACACTGGCCAAGCGGTTCGCGATGGGCGCGACCATGTGGTCCATCGCACCAACGTGGGAACCGCACGCGCTGCACATCGCGGTCGAATTCGTCCATCCGGTGATCATGGGGAAACGGGCGTTGCCGGCCGTCGCCCTGACCGGACCGAACCTGGTCGATCTGGTGCGGGTGTCTGTTCGGCCCGGCGACATCGTGATCGGGGTTGGTGTCGCCGATGACCCCGAGCTGCGTTCGGTGATGTGCCGCTGCCCCGCCTGGGGCGCCACTACGATCTGGATCGGCAACGGTGAACGGCCCGCCGCCGGTGTCGCCGATCACGTGCTGTGGCTGGACGACCCCGACCCGCGCGTCCCGGCAACGGGCGGCTTTGTGCTGTTCTATCACCTGCTGTGGGAGCTCACCCACGTGTGCTTTGAGCATTCGGGTTTGCTCAAACCCGAACTCGACGAACAGGTTTGCGTCACGTGTAGCGATGAGGGGCGCGTGGGCGAGGTGGTCTCGCCGTCGGCCGATGGGATGGCCTCGGTACGCACCGCGCGTGGCGTCGAAACCGTGGCGACGGCGCTGATCGACCCGGTCGCGGCCGGTGAGCTGGTGCTCGTGCACGCCGGGACTGCGATCAGTCGCATCGAAGAGGAGCAGCGCTGATGACTGACGAGCCCACCAACTTCCTGTATCCATTCATCGATGCACAGGAAGATAACTCGGAATCTCTGCTTGCCGATCTCGCCGCGTCTGCGCAGGCGAAGGCCGCCGAGAGTCTGGCGCTGCGGCGCACCACACTGCAAGCCAACGCCGAGCTGCTGAAGCACGCTGCTACCGAGCTGGCACGGCGCTTCGCGGCCGGCGGACGAATGTTCACCTTCGGAAACGGCGGCAGCTGCACCGATTCCACCACCCTGGCCGCGTTGTTCTCCCGCCCGCCGGCCGGAAAGCCCTTACCCGCTTGGTCGTTGACCGCCGATCAGGCGATCCTGACCGCACTCGGCAACGATGTCGGATACGAGCTGGTGTTCGCCCGTCAGCTCATCGCACGCGCGAAAGCCGGAGACATCGCAATCGCGATGTCCACCAGCGGCAGTTCACCGAATCTGATGGCCGGGTTGAAAGAGGCGCGTCATCGCGGCATGTACACCGTCGGATTTGCCGGCTACGACGGCGGCGCGTTCGCGAAGAGTCCGGATGTCGACGCCTGCTTCGTCGTTCGTTCTCAAAGCGTGCATCGGATCCAGGAATCGCAAGCGCTGCTGGGCTATGAGTTGTGGTTGGCCGTGCACGAACGCGCGGAGACACAGGGGGTGGTGGCGTGACGAGCAAGTCGGCAAGCGAATACCTGTCAT
Source organism: Mycobacterium sp. (assembly GCA_036746615.1). Classification (GTDB taxonomy): domain Bacteria; phylum Actinomycetota; class Actinomycetes; order Mycobacteriales; family Mycobacteriaceae; genus Mycobacterium. Next base: position 1,965 of record DAIODV010000355.1, on the reverse strand, counting down.
CAGGCCCGGGTTTCGCTGAGAGCGAAGTGATCGAGCGGATCGAGTCGTTCCGCAAGCGCCGCCCCCGGTTGCTCGATGAGAATGTGAACCTGGCGCACGGGGCGGGCGGAAAGGCCTCGGCCGCGCTGGTCGACGCGGTGTTCCTGGAGGCGTTTCGCAACCCGCTGCTGGAGTCGCTCGGCGATGGCGCGGTTCTCACGCTGCCCGGCGGTGACCGGCTGGCGCTGTCTACCGATTCATTTGTGGTGCAGCCCAGGCGTTTCCCCGGTGGATCGATCGGCGAGCTGGCTGTGCACGGCACCTGCAACGACGTCGCGATGGCCGGCGCCGTGCCATCCTGGATCTCGGCGGCGTTCGTACTGGAAGAAGGTTTTCCGATAGCCGAGCTGAAAGAGATCGTCGCCGACATGGCCGCCGCCGCGGCCAAGGCAGGTGTGCAGATCGTTACCGGTGACACCAAGGTGGTGCCCAAGGGCGCGGCGGACGGCGTGTTCGTGACGACCACCGGCGCCGGTGTGATTCCTGCGGGGCGCGAACTTTCGCCCGCTTCGATACGCGCCGGTGACAAGGTGCTGCTGTCGGGTTCGATGGGCGATCACGGCATGGCGGTGATGCTCGCCAGGGGCGACCTTGCCATCGAGGCGGATATCCATTCCGACACGGCGTGCATCAGCCCGCTGGTGGAACTGCTGATGGCGGCCGCGCCGTCCACCCGCTGGCTACGCGACGCAACAAGGGGCGGCGTCGGAACCGTGTGCAACGAACTCGCCCAGGCTTGTGGCCGCGGGGTGCTGCTCGAGGAAGACCGACTGCCGGTGCGTCCCATGGTAAATGGCGCGTGCGAGCTGCTCGGCATCGATCCCCTCTACGTCGCCAACGAGGGCAAGTTCGTCGCCGTCGTCGCACCCGACGAAGCCGACGACGGGCTAACGGCATTGCGGTCGCATCCGCTGGGCGCCGACGCGGCCGAAGTCGGGGAAATAGTCACCGAACCCGCCGAAACGGTTGCGCTGCGGACCGGCTTCGGCGGCACCCGGATCGTCGACATGCTTGTCGGCGACCCGCTACCTCGCATCTGCTGAGAGGAGAGCATCATGTGCTTGGGTATACCGGGCCGGATCGTTGAGATCACCGACCCCGCAAACTATTTGGCAAAGGTCGACGTCAGCGGTGTGCAGCGGACGATCAGTGTGCGGCTGTTAGAGAACGAGATGCCTGAGCCCGACGACTGGGTACTGGTCCACGTCGGTTTCGCGATGGCCAAGATCGACGAGACCGAGGCGTTGCTGACCCTTGCGGCCGTCAAGAAGCTCGGCGAGGCCTACACCACCGAAATCGAAGCGTTCGACTCATCGGCCATTGTTTAAGGGGCGCAATGATGAAATTCGTTGACGAATTCCGTGATCCGGCGGCGGCCCGCAAGCTGCTCGGCGCCATCGAGCACCTAGCCGGAAGCGACTCCGATCACTTCAAGTTCATGGAGGTATGCGGCGGACACACCCACACCATCTACCGGCACGGCATCGAACACCTGCTGCCTGACAACGTCGAACTGGTCCACGGCCCGGGTTGCCCGGTCTGCGTCATCCCGATGGGCCGCATCGACGACGCGATGTGGCTAGCGGGCCAACCCGACGTGATCTTCACCTGCTTCGGCGACATGATGCGGGTGCCCGGGTCGGCGGGCAGTCTGCTCGACGCCAAGGCCCGCGGCGCCGACGTGCGGTTCGTCTACTCCCCGCTTGACGCACTGAAGGTCGCGGTCGACAATCCCGACAAACACGTGGTGTTCTTCGCCATCGGTTTCGAGACCACCGCGCCGTCGACCGCGGTGACGCTGGTGCGCGCACGCGACCTCGGCCTGCGCAACTTCAGCGTGTTCTGCAACCACGTCACGATCGTGCCGCCGATCAAGGCCATCCTAGAATCACCGGACCTGCGGCTGTCGGGCTTCATCGGCCCCGG
>DAIODV010000354.1:0-4125 GCA_036746615.1 Mycobacterium sp. | reverse complement strand
ATGACATCCCGAGCCGCGACGACGTCGCCAAGGTCGTGGTGACCAAGGAGACCGTGCAGGACAACGTGCTGCCGACGATCGTGCCGCGCAAGCCGGCCCGCACCGAGCGCCGCGACAAGAGCGCGTAGTAGTCGCCTCGGCCGTTCGGTAACCATTGAGTGCCGACGCCGCTGACACAGTTCCGCGGCGAACCGCGCGTGCGCTGGATTTGGTCAACTTTTTGTTGGCTGATGTGCGCGACGGCTTGGGTCCGTACCTCTCGATATATCTGCTGCTGACCCATCACTGGGACCAGGCGTCGATCGGCGTCGTGATGGGTGTCGGCGGGATCGCGGCGATCGTCGCGCAGACACCGGTGGGCGCCTGGGTGGATCGAACCACCGCCAAGCGGGCGCTGGTCATCGCCGGCGCGGTCACGGTCACTGCGGGAGCGCTGGCCATGCCGCTGTTTCCGCACTTCTTCTCGATCGCGGTTTTGCAGGCGCTCACCGGAATCGCCGGCTCGGTCTTCGCCCCGGCGTTGGCCGCGATCACGTTGGGCCTTGTCGGCACCAAATTTTTCGCGCGACGGGTCGGGCGCAACGAATCGTTCAACCACGCCGGCAACGCCACCGCCGGTGCCATCACAGGCGGGCTGGCTTATTGCTTCGGTCCAACGGTCGTGTTTTGGGTGCTGGCCGCCATGGCCGGACTCAGCGTGGTGGCGACGCTGCGGATCCCGGCCCAAGAGATCGATCATGACGTGGCCCGCGGGATGGATCATGCCCCCGGAGAGGCACATCCGCGGCCGTCAGGGTTCGCGGTGCTCCTGCATGACCGCAGGTTGCTGATCTTCGGCGCGGCCATGGTCATCTTCCACCTCGCCAACGCGGCCATGCTGCCGCTGGTCGGACAGGTGCTGGCGTTGCAGAACACCGACGTTGGCACCGCATTGATGGCGACTTGCATTGTCGCCGCGCAGGTCGTGATGGTGCCCATGGCATACCTTGCTGGCGCCAAGGCCGACAGCTGGGGGCGAAAGCCGATCTTTCTGGTCGGCTTCGCGATTCTGATGGCTCGCGGCTTCCTCTACACGTTTTCCGGCAACTCGTACTGGTTGGTCGGCGTTCAGGTCCTCGACGGCGTCGGCGCCGGGATTTTCGGCGCGCTGTTCCCGCTCGTCGTACAGGATCTGACGCACGGGACTGGTCGGTTCAACGTCAGTCTTGGTGCGTTGACGACGGCGTGGGGCGTGGGCGCGGCGCTGTCGAACATCCTCGCCGGCTGGATTGTGGTGGTCTCCAGCTACGACGTGGCGTTCAGCTCGCTCGGTGCGCTTGCCGGTGTGGGCTTCGCGCTCTATTTGGCTGCCATGCCCGAAACCGGCCCAAACGCGACGACGAGTCCGAAAAAAGTGGTTAGCAGCACCTCCCCCAAATGGGGGAGGCGGGGGTGAGACAGACCGCTAGCAAATGTTACCGGCACGTAATTTTGATTCTTAGACTTCGTGTGCCAGCAAAAGTGACGAACACCACAGTTTGCGTCAAGATGCGTCGATCGCGTGTGTCTGACCTCGCATTTTGAGTAAGTGGCGGTAACGTGACGGTGTGTATTGGCGTAAATGAATCCCTAAGAACAGTGCAATAATCGGTACTGCCAGTGACATAAAACCCAGCCGGGGGACCACTGAAGACGATGCGCACCGGTAGCTGCGACGTACCCGTGCGGTGAACAGCGATGGAAGGCGGGGACGTGGGTCCGAACGACAACGGAGCCAAGTCAGAATCTCACCCAGATTCACACCGAGCCGATTCGGCGCTGTCTGAACCCCAAAAGCGGCGAGAACGCGAACAACTGGAAAAGGTGGTCATCCGGTTCGCCGGGGACTCCGGCGATGGCATGCAGCTGACCGGCGACCGGTTCACTTCCGAGGCAGCGCTTTTCGGTAACGACCTGGCGACCCAGCCGAACTATCCGGCCGAGATCCGTGCGCCGCAGGGCACGCTGCCGGGCGTCTCGTCGTTCCAGATCCAAATCGCTGACTACGACATCCTGACCGCCGGTGACCGGCCCGACGTACTGGTCGCAATGAACCCGGCGGCGCTGAAAGCCAACATCGCCGACCTGCCCATTGGCGGGCTAGTCATCGCCAACTCCGACGAGTTCACCAAGCGCAACCTGGCCAAAGTGGGCTACGACAACAACCCGCTGGAGACCGGGGAACTGTCCGACTACAAGGTCGAGGCCGTCCCCATGACCACGCTGACCCTGGGTGCCGTCGAGGTCATCGGCGCGTCGAAGAAAGACGGCCAGCGCGCCAAGAACATGTTCGCGTTGGGTCTGTTGTCCTGGATGTACGGGCGGCCGATCGAAACCAGCGAAAGCTTCATCAGGGAGAAATTCGCCCGCAAGCCCGACGTCGCCGAGGCCAACGTGCTTGCCCTCAAGGCGGGATGGAACTACGGCGAAACGACCGAGGCCTTCGCGGTCACCTACGAGGTCTCGCCGGCGAAGCTGCCCGCAGGCGAATACCGGCAGATTTCCGGCAACACCGCGCTGGCGTACGGCATCGTCGCCGCCGGCCAACTCGCCGACATCCAGGTCGTCCTCGGCAGTTACCCGATCACACCGGCGTCGGACATTTTGCACGAGCTCTCCAAGCACAAGAACTTCAACGTCGTTACCTTCCAGGCCGAAGACGAGATCGGCGGGATCTGCGCCGCGCTCGGCGCTTCTTACGGCGGCGCGCTCGGGGTCACCAGCACATCGGGACCCGGGCTGTCCCTGAAGGCCGAAGCGCTCGGGCTGGCCGTGATGACCGAGATGCCGTTGCTTGTCATCGACGTGCAACGAGGCGGCCCGTCGACCGGCCTTCCGACCAAGACCGAACAAGCCGACCTGCTGCAGGCGCTGTATGGCCGCAACGGCGAGTCACCGGTGGCGGTGCTGGCGCCGCGGTCGCCGTCGGACTGCTTTGAGACCGCTCTGGAGGCGGTACGCATCGCGGTGTCGTACCACACCCCGGTAATCCTGTTGTCGGACGGGGCAATTGCCAACGGCTCGGAGCCGTGGCGAATCCCGGACGTCAGCGAGTTGCCGGCCATCAAGCACGTCTTCGCAAAACCGGACGAGCCGTTCCAGCCGTATGCTCGCGACCCGGAAACCCTCGCTCGGCAATTCGCCGTACCGGGCACTCCCGGCCTCGAGCACCGCATCGGTGGGTTGGAAGCCGCCAACGGTTCAGGCGACATCTCCTACGAGCCGGCCAATCACGACCTCATGGTGCGGTTGCGCCAGGCCAAGGTCGACGGGATCTCTGTTCCCGATCTGGAAGTCGACGATCCGACCGGAGACGCCGAACTGCTGCTGATCGGGTGGGGCAGTTCCTACGGTCCGATCGGCGAAGCATGCCGGCGAGCCAGGCGCAACGGGATCAAGGTTGCCCATGCCCATCTGCGGTACCTGCGGCCATTCCCCGCCAACCTGGGCGAGGTGTTGCGGCGCTACCCGCAGGTGGTGGCCCCGGAGATGAACTTGGGTCAGCTGGCGCTGCTACTTCGTGGCAAGTACCTGGTCGACGTGCAATCGGTGACCAAGGTTCAGGGCGTCTCGTTCCTGGCCGACGAGGTGGGGCGCGTTATCCGCGCTGCGCTGGGCGGGACACTGGCCGAAATTGAGCAAGACAAGACGATGGTCGCGAGATTGGCGGCGGCCACGGTAGGAGCGGGAGCGGGAAGCTAATGACTGACCTGATCGGCGTGGATCTGGGGCTGCCGGACGTGTTGACCAAAAACCACGGTGTGCCCACCACCGAGGCGCCGCAGAAGGCTAAGGACTTCACCAGTGACCAGGAGGTCCGCTGGTGTCCCGGGTGTGGTGACTACGTCATCCTCAACACGATGCGCAACTTCCTGCCCGAACTGGGGCTGCGCCGCGAAAACATCGTCTTCGTCAGCGGCATCGGCTGCTCGAGCCGGTTCCCGTACTACCTGGAAACCTATGGCCTGCACTCGATTCACGGCCGCGCACCGACGCTGGCGACCGGGCTGGCGCTGGCTCGTGACGACCTGTCGGTCTGGGTGGTCACCGGCGACGGCGACGCGCTGTCGATCGGCGGCAACCATCTGATCCACGCGCTGCGCCGCA
>DAIODV010000353.1:0-4158 GCA_036746615.1 Mycobacterium sp. | reverse complement strand
TGTTGCGCCAGCTCGCCGACGCCGGTCGTGTGGTGCTAGTCGTCACCCACTCGGTGTCCTACCTCGACGTCTGCGACCAGATTCTGCTCGTCGCCCCCGGCGGCAAGACCGCCTTCAACGGACCGCCCAGCCAGGTCGGTGCGGCGTTGGGGACCACCAACTGGGCGGACATCTTCGCCAACGTGGGCGCCGATCCTGACGAAGCCAATCGCCGCTTCATCGAAAGAGAAGGCCGACAACAACAGCCGCAAGCACCGGCTCGGGGAAGCCCAGCGGACTTGGGCGAACCGGTACATACCGACGTATTGCGCCAACTGTCCACGATCGCGCGCCGCCAGGTCCGCCTCGTCGTCTCTGACCGCGGTTACTCGGTGTTTCTGGCGGTGCTGCCGTTCTTGATCGGCGCGCTGTCGCTGACCGTGAAGGGCCCCAAACCGGGACTCGGTCCGGCGTTGCCCAACGGGCTCGCACCGACCGAACCGCAGTACATCATGGTCCTGCTCAATATCGGCGCGGTCTTCATGGGCACGGCGTTGACGATCCGCGACCTGATCGGCGAGCGTCCGATTTTCCGCCGAGAACAGGCGGTCGGTCTGTCCACCACGGCTTATCTGCTGGCCAAGGTCTCCGTCTTCTGCGTTTTCGCGACCGCTCAGGCGGCCATCGCAACGTTTATCGTCAGGCTCGGCAAGGGCGCGCCCACAGCGCATCCGCCGTTCTTCGGCAACTCCACGTTCTCGCTCTTCGTCACCGTCGCCGGCACCTGCGTCGCGTCGGCCATGCTCGGCTTGCTGCTGTCTGCGGTGGCGCAGTCCAACGAACAGATCATGCCGCTGCTGGTGGTTTCGATCATGTCGCAGCTGGTGCTTTCCGGCGGGATGATCCCGGTGACCGGCCGGGCGGGCCTCAACCAGCTGTCCTGGGTGACGCCGGGACGGTGGGGCTACGCCGCGGGCGCGTCGTCAATCGACTTCCCAAACCTGGTGAAAGTTCCGCAAATCCCGACGAATGACCCCATCTGGCAACACTCAAAGCACATCTACCTCTTCGATATGGTCATGCTCGCGGTGTTGTCGGTGTTCTACATCGGCTACGTGCGGTGGAATATCCGACTCAAACGCTGAGCCACAATGCATTCAGCTGGCGGTGGGCGCCAAGCTTGCCAAGGCGTACTCGCTCACCGCGATCAGTGCATCGGTCGCCGATCGGCGGTCGCGAGCATCGATGTTGATCACCGGCACATGCCCGGGCAGGGTTAGCGCCTTGCGCACCTCAGCAACGGGATACCTTGGGGCGCCGTCGAACTCGTTGACCGCAATAAGAAACGGCAGGTTGCGATGTTCGAAGAAGTCGACCGCGGCGAAGCTGTCCTGCAGGCGCCGGCAGTCGACAAGGACTATCGCGCCGATCGCGCCGCGCACCAAGTCGTCCCACATGAACCAGAATCGGCGCTGCCCGGGAGTACCGAACAGGTAGAGCACCAGATCCTCGTCCAGGGTGATGCGGCCGAAGTCCATCGCGACCGTGGTGGTGCGTTTGTCCGGGGTGGCCTCCACCATGTCGACACCTGCCGAAGCGTCGGTCACCATTGCCTCGGTCCGCAGCGGCATGATCTCCGAAACCGCGCCGACGAACGTTGTCTTACCGGCGCCGAACCCGCCCGCGATCACGATCTTCGTCGACGCGGTCTCGCGCGACTTCTGATGCGGTTGGGCCCCTCTCTTAGAGGGCTCGTAGGCCACGGAGCGTCCTTCCTATGAGTTCGCGGCGTTCGTCACGGGTCGAGTGATCGGTCAACGTCCGGTTAACACGAAGGTAGCCCGAAGTCACCAGATCGCCGACCAGCACACGCGTGACACCGAGCGGTAAATCCAGCCGAGCCGAGATTTCGGCAACAGATGGACTTTTGACACACAGTTGGACGATCCTGCCTCGCACATCGTTGGGTGGCCACCGGTGATAGAGGGCTGACTGCAATGTCTGCACCGGCGCCTCGAGCGGCAACTCGACGTTTGCCTTGGTCCGCCCGGCCGTCAGAGTGTACGGCCGGACCAGACTCGCCTCAGGCTTGGGTTGCTCAGGCCCCACTGGCTCGCGACTGTCCATCGCGGCTCACGAGTGGGAAGAAGCACGTCGGGTCGACTGCACGACGTTGCCTACTCGTTCGACAAGGACGGCCATCTCATAACCGATTTGACCGATATCACACGATGTCGCCGCCAGCGTTGCCAGATGCGAGCCGTCACCGACCCGCATCAACAACAGGTAGCCGTTTTCCATCTCCACCACCGACTGCAGCACCTGGCCGCCGTCAAACAGCTGCGCGGCGCCGCTCGCCAAGCTGGCCAGACCCGACGACACGGCGGCGAGCTGATCAGCCCGCTCCTGCGGCAGGTGCTCGCTGGCGGCGATCAGGAGCCCGTCGACGGATACCAGCACGGCGTGCGTGACCCCGGGAACCTCGCGGGCAAAATTCGACACCAGCCAATCCAGGGAGTTGTCCGAGGACGTCATTCGTTATCGGATCCTTGATCTGTGTCGCGGGCGTGCGATCGCCCTGCGCGAACGCCGCCGAAATGGCTACTCATCGAAGCGCGGATCGCCTCCGGGTCGCGCGCCGGTGCCTCATGCGCAGGTTTGCCGCCGGACCGGAAGGAATCGGATCCACCGTTCGATACCGCCCCATTGTCCTCGGCTGCCCGATGCTGCGCGACGCCCGCCCCGCCATTGTGCTCGGGACCGGCGCCACCCGGCACTAGCCGCGCACCCGGGTCACGCACCGGCAAGCCGTGGTCAGTGTGGGCCTGCACGGGCACATTCTCGACCTCCGCGGCCGCGGTCCAGCCTTGGTCCCACACCGACTTCCAATCCAGGTCGGGGCTGCGCGCCAGGTCGTGCGGGTCGACCAGCCACTCCGAAAGCATCCGCTGGTAGATCAGATCCGTTTCTGGCGGTTCGTTCGTCGGTGCGGGCGCTTCAGCGGGCCAGGCCTCGTCGATCTCGGGTGGCTCGGACAGGGCCGACGGCTCCGGCGCGACCGGCTCGGGCGCGACGGGCTCTGCTTCGGGCTGCTGGTTTCGGGTGAAGCGCACTCGCGAGCCGAAGAACGACGACGTGTTCGTAACCGGTTGAGCCGCAGGCGTTTCGGGGACTTCCGGGGCAGGCTCAACGGACTTTTCCCGTCGGCGCAGCGGTGAGCCGCGTCGTGCCGGCCGATCCGGCTGGTCGGCGGGAGCACCGGTGATCCCGCTGGATCCAGGCCTGCGCCGCGGCAACAACGTGGTCGGGGATTCAGGCGAATGCGAACCGTTGCGCTCCGCGGTATCCGCCAGCTCAGCAAGCTCTGGAGCGTCGCTGTAATCCGGTGTGACAGCAGCGGCCGGAACCTGGGGGCGCGTCGCTTCCGGTTCACTCGGCGCGACGTAGCCGCCGTCGGCGCTGGCCATCAACGATGCCGGCAGATAGACCTCAGCCGTCGTCCCCGACCGTGCTTGCTCGGTGGACAACCCGCGCAGGCGCACCCGGATTCCGTGTCGGTCGGCCAGTCGGCCGCACACGGAGAGGCCCCTATGGCGAGCGCTGTCGGGAGTGACCTCTCCCCCGGCCCGCAACCGCATGTTGGCGATGCGCCGGTCGCCGTCGGTCATACCGAGGCCGACATCGAGGATCTCGATCACCACGGCCGCGTCGCTGCGCTGTGATGCCGAGACGCGGACCGGCGATGCCGGCGGCGAGTAACGCAACGCGTTGTCGATCAGCTCCGCAAGAAGATGGACGACATCGCCGGCGGCTGCGCCCGCGATCATGCAGTCGGGCAGCATCGACGTTTCCACCCGGCGGTAGTCCTCGACCTCGGACGTGGCGGCATTGACGATCGACGACAACGCCACCGCGGCGCGCTGGTCTCCCCGCGAGCTCTGCGCCCCCGCCAACACCAGCAGGTTGGCGCCGTTGCGGCGCATCCGGGCGGCCAGGTGGTCAAGCCGGAACAGGCTGTCGAGCCGGTCGGGGTCCTCCTCGTTGCGCTCAAGCCGGTCGATGAGCGAGAGCTGCTGGTCGACCAGTGACCGGTTTCGCCGTGACATGGTTTCGAACATGTCGTTGACCAATATCCGCAGTCGGGCCTCGTCACCGGCCAGCAGCAACGCCTGGGTGTGC
>DAIODV010000352.1:1000-4162 GCA_036746615.1 Mycobacterium sp. | reverse complement strand
AAAATCCTGCTGCAGATCCTGCACGCCGGACGCTATGCCTACCACCCGCTTTCGGTCAGCGCGTCATCAATCAAGGCGCCGATCAACCCTTTTCGCCCGCGCCGGCTCTCGTCGAGCGGCGTGCAGACCACCATCGACGACTTCGCTCGCTGCGCCGAGCTGGCCCGCGAGGCGGGCTACGACGGCGTCGAAATCATGGGCAGCGAAGGATATTTGATCAACCAGTTCCTGGCCCCGCGTACCAACAAGCGCGACGATGAGTGGGGCGGCACATCGGAGAAACGCCGCCGGTTCCCGGTGCAGATCGTGCGCCGCATGCGGGCAGCCGTGGGATCCAACTTCATCATCTGCTACCGGATGTCGATGGCCGACTTCGTCGAGGACGGCCAGAGTTGGGACGAAACCCTGGCGCTGGCAACCGAAATCGAGGCCGCAGGCGCAACCATGATCAACTCGGGCTTCGGTTGGCACGAGGCGAGGGTGCCGACGATCGTCACGTCGGTACCCAACAGCGCGTTCGTCGACATCAGCCATGCGGTCGCTGGTCACGTCAACATCCCGGTAGTGGCCTCCAACCGAATCAACATGCCCCAGGCCGCCGAACAAATCCTGGCCAACACCGACGTGCAGCTGATCTCGATGGCGCGGCCGCTGCTGGCTGACCCGGAATGGGTGCTCAAGGCGCGCGCCGCGCGGGATGACGAAATCAACACCTGCATCGCCTGCAATCAGGCATGCCTGGATCACGCGTTCGTGAAGAAGACGGTGTCCTGTCTGCTCAATCCGAGGGCCGGCCACGAGACACAGCTGGTGCTGTCGCCGGCGCGGCGCACTCGCTTGATCGCGGTGGTCGGAGCGGGCCCGGCGGGTTTGGCGACCGCGGTCAGCGCTGCCGCGCGCGGTCATCACGTCACGCTGTTCGAGGCCAACGACTTCATCGGTGGGCAGTTCGACATGGCACGCCGAATCCCGGGCAAAGAGGAATTCAACGAAACCATCCGGTATTTCACGACGATGCTGGACAAGCACGGCGTAACGGTTCGGTTGCGCACTCGGGTATCGGCGGCAGAACTCACCGGCTACGACGACGTCGTGCTGGCCACCGGGGTGGCGCCGCGAATTCCGGCCATTCCCGGGATCGACCATCCGATGGTGCTGACCTACGCCGAAGCCATCACCGGCGCCAAACCGGTCGGCGAGACCGTTGCGGTGATCGGGGCCGGCGGCATCGGCTTCGACGTCAGCGAATTCCTGGTGACCGCCGAGTCGCCGACACTCAATCTCAAAGAGTGGAAGGCGGAGTGGGGCGCGGCAGACCCGTGGGAACATCGGGGCGCGCTGACCCGCCCGATTCCAGCGCCGCCGGTGCGTGAGGTGTATCTACTGCAGCGCACGAGCGGCGCACAGGGCAAGCGGCTGGGCAAGACCAGCGGATGGGTGCACCGGGCGTCGTTGCGGGCCAAGGGCGTTCATCAGCTTTCCGGAGTCAACTACGAACGGGTGAGCGACGACGGGCTGCACATCAGCTTCGGCCCGAAGAGGCAGCGGGCCCAGCTGCTGGCGGTGGACAACGTGGTGATCTGCGCGGGCCAGGAGCCGGTGCGTGATCTGGAAAATGAGCTGCGCCGCGGCGGTATTGACCCGCACATCATCGGCGGCGCGGCATTCGCGGTCGAACTAGACGCCAAGCGCGCCATCAAGCAGGGCACCGAGCTGGCGGCCCGGTTGTAGCCGCCTAGTAGCCGGCCAGTAGAGCGCGCACCCGTCCCAAGGTTTCCGGGCCCACCCGGCTGCAGATCCGCGAAGGGTCAGCGGGCCGCCGGCCCCACAGCAGCAGCACGCGCGCGGCGGCGTCGGTTTCCAGGGTGGGTGGACCATCGGGGTCGGCGAGCCGGATGGTGGTGCGGTCGGCGTCGGCATCGAGCACGACGTCGTCGGCATCGGGAACCCGCAGCCGCGCCTCGATCCGCTCGCCCGACCGCAATTGCTTGACGCCCTTGGCCAACAACGGCTTTCCCACCGCCACCACACTGTGGGTCGTCATCCACGGCTCAGCCAGGCGTGCTTGCGCCGCGACGTCGTCGCCGGTGACGTCCCATCCGTGTAGGACGAGCTCTTCCCGCATGTGCTCAGCGAACCAGGGCACCTTCATGGTGCGCCCCGTCCACGCCACATCGGTATCGGCCGGCACGTCATCACCCGCTTCGGCGACCTCGTTGAGCAGTTCCATATTCGCGTGCAAAGCCGCCCACAGGTCGCTGTCGTTCATGGCACGCAACGGAGCCTCGCGTTCTTCGAACCCGCGGGTGGCGACCGGTTCGCCTGCCAGGTGCCCGCCGAGCACCCGGGCGAGCTCAAGCGCGTTGCCGGCCTGATGGATCACGATGTCGCGAACCGTCCACGCCTCACACCAGGTGCCGATGTCCGGACTGCGTTGTTGCACCGCGTCGAGGAATGGCTGCCATTCAGGAAACCTGTCGGTGTCGATCTTTGGGGCCATATCCCCCAAGCTACGCGGCGAGCGGCGTCGATGGGTCAGGCGTCAAGGCGGTGCTGACGCCCAGCGCCAGGAAGAACACGATGAACAGGGTCCCGCCGAGAAGCATGTTCATCGCACCGCCGGGAGATATGAACAAGCCCGGGCCGCCGATGATTGTCACCGTCTCGACGAATTGCTCAAGAGCGAAGATCGCCGCGAGGACACCGAGCCAGCGCGGGAAGCGACCGGCCTTGGCGGCCAGTGCTATCGGCAGGGCGACGATCACGTCGGCCACAGTCAGGACTGGGCCGAACATCAAAGCAACGTCCGCCGCAGTGCGGGCAACGGCGGGATCAAGGCTGTTCACGTGCAAGGCCAGGCCGCTGGTAAACCACAGCTCAACGCTGAACTCTGCGATGATCAGCGCCGAGCCCATAGTGAACGCGTATCCGGCTGGCCCCTCTAGCCGCGAGCGCGCATAGGCGAGGACGATCACTAGCGCCAAAAAGCCCAGTGTTATCAAAAGGGCTTGCAGCCGTAGGGCATCGGCATGGTCACGAAGGTGAGACACGACTGCACTAGGTGGCCGGTCAGTACCCGGAAACGTTGGAACCATCAGCAGGGCGAATGTGAAGAGCACCGCGAACACGATCCCTGCGACAAGCGGAATTCGACGACTCATT
>DAIODV010000352.1:0-990 GCA_036746615.1 Mycobacterium sp. | reverse complement strand
TTCGACCTAGTCTGCGCTCCGGTGGTGACACCGGTGTCGTTTTCGCTTAGCTGAAGATCTGCTACGCGGCGAGCGGACTATACGTCGTGGTGCGCTGGCGTGCCGGACGGCCGATACCCTCGGCGATCGCAATCAACTCCGCGGCGGTCTTGGCTGATCCGTATTCTGAGCCCGCCATCCGCGAAATGGTTTCCTCCATCAGCGTGCCGCCCAGATCGTTCGCACCGCCGCCCAGCATCACCTGTGTGCGCTCGACGCCGAGCTTCACCCAGCTGGTCTGGATATGGGAGATCCTGCCGTGCAACATGATCCGCGCAAGAGCGTGTACTGCGCGGTTATCGCGATGGCTGGGCCCAGGCCGGGATGCACCGGCGAGGTACAACGGCGAGTTCTGGTGCACGAACGGCAGCGGCACGAACTCGGTGAAACCTCCAGTGCGGTCCTGGATGTCACGCAACACGTTGAGGTGTGCAATCCAGTGCCGGGGGTTGTCGACGTGTCCGTACATCATCGTCGAGGATGACCGAAGCCCTACCTCGTGGGCTGCGGTGACGATCTCGATCCACATCGAGGTGGGCAGCTTGCCCTTGGTGAGCACCCAGCGCACCTCATCGTCGAGGATCTCGGCGGCGGTACCGGGAATGGTGTCCAGGCCCGCCTCACGCAGGCTGATCAACCATTCGCGAATACTCAAGCCGCTCTTGGTCACACCGCTGGCGATTTCCATCGGCGAGAACGCGTGCACGTGCATCGACGGCACCCGCGCCTTGACGGCGCGCACCAGGTCGGCATAGCCGGTGACCGGCAGTTCGGGGTCGATACCGCCCTGCATACACACCTCGGTGGCACCGGCGACGTGGGCTTCCCACGCGCGTTGGGCGACCTCGTCCGTCGACAGCGAATACGCATCGGCATCGCCCTTGCGCTGCGCGAATGCGCAGAACCGGCAACCGGTGTAGCAGATGTTGGTGAAGTTGATGTTGCGGTTGA
>DAIODV010000351.1:0-4168 GCA_036746615.1 Mycobacterium sp. | reverse complement strand
GTTATAGAGTCGTCGCATGACGGAGACTGTGTCAGCTCGCTCGTCGGAATTGCGGCCGGCCTACGAGGACGTTCAAGCCCACTACGACATCTCCAACGATTTCTTCGGCCTATTCCAGGACCCGACGCGCACCTACAGCTGTGCGTTCTACGAACGCGACGACATGACGCTGGAAGAGGCGCAGATCGCCAAGATCGACCTTGCCCTCGGCAAGCTTGGCCTGGAGCCCGGAATGACGCTGCTCGACGTCGGCTGCGGGTGGGGCTCGGTGATGAAGCGCGCGGTCGAACGATATGACGTCAATGTCGTCGGGCTGACGTTGAGCAAGAACCAGGCGGCGTTGGGTCAACAGGTGCTCGATCAGATCGACACCGACCGCTCTCGACGAATGCTGCTGCGCGGTTGGGAAGAGTTTGACGAGCCCGTCGACCGCATCGTCAGCATCGAAGCTTTCGAGGCTTTCCCCAAATCGCGTTACAAGCCTTTCTTCGACCTGTGCCACCGCATCATGCCCAGCGACGGTCGAATGGTGCTGCAGACAATCATGGGTCATCCGCTGCGGCGCTGGCCCGAGATGGGCATCCCAATCACCATGACCGATCTGCGGTTCATGCGGTTCATCGCGGCAGAGATTTTTCCGGGCGGTGCAGTGCCGTGCGACGAAGACGTCGTCGAATACTCAACAGCCGCAGGGTTTTCGGTAGAAGAGTTGCAGAAAATGACCGCACACTACGTTCGGACGCTCGATACCTGGTCGGCGAAGCTTGAAGCCGCCCGCGAGGACGCCATCGCGGTCACCTCCACTGAGGTGTACGACCGCTACATGCGCTATCTGACCGGATGTTCGGATTTCTTCCAGCGCAACGTCTCTGAGGTCGGACAGTTCACCCTGGCCAAATAGCGCCGATGGCCAGGCCCACCACCAGCAGTGCACCTGCTTGGCGTACGTGCACCCAGGCGAGTGCGGCGTACCACAGTGGCCACACCGGGAAGTCCGCGGGCGGCTCGTCGGGCGGTGGACGACGAAAATACGGCCATACCTTGACAAGTCGGGGCAGCGCCGCCACTACGAGTAATGCCGGCCACGGCATCGCGTGGGCCAGCACCGCCGCCACAACCAGCAGGTAGAACCCGACCGTCATCCCGAGCGTCACCGCGCGGGCCCGGGCCTCCCCGAAGATCACCGGCAACGTATGGATACCAAGCGGCTCGTCGTACGGGATTTTGTCAATGTGCTTGCCCATCAACACTGTTGTGCACAGCAGGCCGTAGGGCAGCGATGCCAGCAGCACATCCCAGCCGACGCTGCCCACCGCCGAGTAATAGGTCCCGCAGACCATCAGCGGACCCCAGACCACCAGCACATCCGGCTCGCCGAGGCCACGCTTTTTGAGTCGTACCGGCGGCGCGGTGTAGGCAACGCTGAGAACGAAACCCGACAACGCGAATGCCAGCACGGGCCAGCCGCGTGCCCAGGTCAGCACGATCAGGATCGCCAGGTCGGCCAGGTTCACCACGGCGATCGCCGTGAGCAGGGTGCGGCGGCTGACCAGACCCGACAGCACCGGGTGCGGCGCGTAAAGGGCACGCGGATAACTGGAGCTGTCAAGGCCGGTCTGGGTGTCGAACAAGTCGTTCATCAAGTTATTGGCGGTGTGCGCCAACAGGATTCCCACGATCGCGAGAACGAGCCAGCGCCAATCGAATCCGGGTCGGCCAATCGCCAGCAGTGCTGCGACGAGGCCGGCGAACAGAGTCATCGGCAAAACGGCGGCGCGGGTGACAACGATCCAGCGGGTGACGAAGTCGACCGGCCCGTCCGGTGCTGGGTTGGTGGTGCGCAGGGCATAGGCCCATGAGCCGAGCCGGGACCGCACCGTCACGTTAGTCATCGTGGACACCTAGCGGGGCACGATCGGCGATGGATGGGGTTGCCCGCGGAACTTCTCCAGCGATCCGCCGACCTCCACGATCCCGCACAGCGCGCTCCAGCTCAGCATCGTCAGATAGTCGATCAGCTCGTCGGCGCTCATCCGCGGGTCCAGCAGCCACGAGTGCGTGGCCAGCTGCACCCCGCCGACGATGTGGTAGGCCCACGGGTCCACCCCGCCGACGTCCATCCCGGCCGCTTTCATGCGGCGGCGCAGCACCACCGCGAGCATGCGGGCAATGATCCGCTCCGAATCGGCGATCACCTTGCTCTTGCTCGCCGAACTGTTGGCCATCACGAACCGGTAAGGCTCCGGTTCGTTGGCCACGGTTTGGACGTACACGCGGATGATTTCCCGGGTCAGGTCGAAGCCGTCCAGGTTCGACGACAACGCGGCCGTCATGTTGGGGATCAGGGTGATCTGCGCGAACCGCATCATCACCGCGGTCGTCAGATCGTTCTTGTCGACGAAGTAGCGGTAGAGCACGGTCTTGGAGACGCCGATTTCACTGGCGATCTCGTCCATGCTCACGAAGCGACCGCGCCGTCGGATCGCTTCGATCGTCCCGTCGATCAGCTCATTGCGACGTTCCACCTTGTGCTGGTGCCAACGTCGCTTGCGACCATCGGTTTTTACCGCTGAAGCTCGGACCTGCTGCACCACTATCGCCGATTCCTATTCGCTAGCCGTTCTTAATAGTACGGGTTATCGGCGTCGTATTCCGGCGCCGCACCTCACACGACGCAGTAACGCCGCGGGGCCGGTAACAGTTACCGCCACTCCTTTCGGCCCGAACGGCTCTCGGGATAGCGGATGATGGTGAGGTGGCACTTGCACCCCACCCGGGACCCAAGCATCGAGCCGATACGCGTGGCCCGCGCGCGGCCGGCGGGGACCTGGTGACGCTGCCGACGCTTGAGACACGCAAACCTGCGTCGCTCGCGGAGTCGTTCGCCGGCGCCGACCCGCAGGCCGATGCCGAGCGGCGTCGGGGACTGCGCCGCATGAAAGTGGTGGCCCTGAGTTTTCTGGTCGGCGCCACCGCGGTGTTCCTGGGATGTCGGTGGGCGCAGGCTCACACTTTTGTGGGCGTTACGCCCTCCTGGGTCGGCTATCTGGGGGCCGCCGGGGAAGCCGGCATGGTCGGCGCGTTGGCGGACTGGTTTGCGGTGACCGCGCTGTTCAAGCACCCGCTCGGGATCCCGATCCCGCACACCGCGATCATCAAGCGCAAGAAGGACCAGCTGGGCGAGGGCCTCGGCACGTTCGTCCGGGAGAACTTCCTTTCGCCGGAGGTCGTCGGGACCAAGATTCGCGACGCGCAGATCCCGAGCCGGCTCGGCAAGTGGCTGTCGGAAACCTCGCATGCCGAGCGGGTGGCCGCCGAGACGGCCACCGTGCTGCGGGTCCTGGTGGAGTTGCTGCGCGACGACGACGTCCAGCAGGTCATTGACCGGATGATCGTGCGGCGCATTGCCGAGCCGCAGTGGGGGCCGCCGGTGGGCCGGGTATTGGCCACTCTGCTAGCTGAGCACCGGCAGGAGGCGCTGATCCAATTACTGGCCGACCGGGCCTTCCAGTGGTCGCTGAACGCCGGCGAGGTCATCCAGCGGGTCGTCGAGCGCGACTCGCCCAGCTGGTCGCCGCGGTTCATCGACCACCTCGTCGGCGACCGCATCCACCGCGAGCTGATGGACTTCACCGACAAGGTGCGCCGCAACCCCGACCACGAGTTGCGCCGGTCGGCCACTCGCTTCCTGTTCGAATTCGCCGACGACCTGCAGCACGACGAGGCCACCATCGCGCGGGCGGAGGCCGTCAAAGAGCAGTTGATGGCCCGCGAAGAGGTCACGAACGCCGCGGCGACGGCGTGGAAGACGTTGAAACGCTTGGTACTTGAGGGCGTCGACGACCCGTCCAGCGCCCTGCGTACTCGCATCGCCGACGCCGTGGTCCAGATCGGGGAGTCGCTGCGCGACGATGCCGATTTGCGCGACAAGGTCGACAACTGGATCGTGCGAGCTGCCGAACACCTCGTCGCCCAGTACGGAGTAGAGATCACCGCGATTATTACCGACACCATCGAGCGCTGGGACGCCGAGGAAGCCAGCCGGCGCATCGAGCTGCACGTTGGGCGTGACCTGCAGTTTATTCGGATCAACGGCACGGTAGTGGGCTCGTTGGCCGGGCTGATCATCTACGCGGTCGCGCAACTGCTGTTCTAGAGCACTGCTAAC
>DAIODV010000350.1:0-4216 GCA_036746615.1 Mycobacterium sp. | reverse complement strand
GGCGATGGAGCAGACCGGTGGTTTCGAGGGCCGCACCAAAAAGGAGATCCTGGGCCTGACGCGGGAAAAGAACAAGCTGGAGCGCAGCTTGGGCGGTATCCGCGACATGGCGAAGGTGCCCTCGGCGGTCTGGGTCGTCGACACCAACAAGGAGCACATCGCCGTGGGCGAGGCCCGCAAGCTCGGCATCCCGGTGATCGCGATCCTCGACACCAACTGCGACCCCGACCTCGTCGACTACCCGATCCCGGGCAACGACGACGCGATCCGCTCGGCGGCCCTGCTGACCAAGGTGATCGCCTCGGCGGTAGCCGAGGGCCTGCAGGCACGCGCCGGTCTCGGTCGCGGCGACGGCAAGCCCGAGGCAGAGGCCGCCGAGCCGCTCGCTGAATGGGAGCAAGAACTGCTCGCGTCGGCCACCGCGACGGCTGCCCCTGCAGAACAAGCCGCCGAAACCGCAACCGAATCAACACCCACGGAAGGCTGAAATGGCGAACTTCACCGCTGCCGACGTCAAGCGGCTTCGGGAGCTCACCGGTGCCGGCATGCTCGACTGCAAGAACGCGCTGGCCGAAACAGACGGCGACTTCGACAAGGCCGTCGAGGCGCTGCGGATCAAGGGCGCCAAGGATGTCGGCAAGCGCGCCGAGCGGGCGACTGCCGAGGGCCTGGTCGCGGCCAAGGACGGCGCGCTGATCGAGCTGAACAGCGAGACCGACTTCGTCGCGAAGAACGCCGAGTTCCAAAAGCTTGCCGACGAGATCGTCACTGCGGCAGCCAAATCCAAGGTCGCCGACGTCGACGCTCTCAAGGCGACCAGTGCCGGCGACAAAACCGTTGAGCAGGCCATCGCCGACCTGTCGGCGAAGATCGGCGAGAAGCTCGAACTGCGCCGGGTGGCGTACTTCGACGGCACCGTCGAGACCTACCTGCACAAGCGGGCCGCCGACCTGCCGCCGGGTGTCGGTGTGCTCGTCGAGTACACGGGCAGCGACGCAGAGGCCGCGCACGCCGTCGCGCTGCAGATCGCCGCGCTCAAGGCCCGCTACCTCAGCCGCGACGACGTGCCCGAGGACGTGGTAGCCAGCGAACGGCGCATCGCCGAAGAGACGTCACGCGCGGAGGGCAAGCCTGAACAGGCCCTGCCCAAGATCGTCGAAGGCCGGCTGAACGGGTTCTTCAAGGATGTCGTGCTGCTTGAGCAGCCGTCGGTGTCCGACAACAAGAAGACGGTCAAGGCGCTGCTCGACGAGGCCGGCGTCGCTGTCACCCGGTTCGTCCGATTCGAGGTTGGCCAGCAGTAGCATCAGCCGGATGCGACACGTACACGCCTTCGGCGACGACGCGCTCGGCGACCTTGACGCGGTCGGCCTGATCGACGCGCTGGCGTCCGGCCGGGTAAGCCGGGCTGAGGTCGTCGAGGCGGCGATCGCCCGCACCGAGGCCCTCAACCCCGTCCTGAACGGCTTGGCGTATCCCACATTCGACCGCGCCCGCGCGGCAGCAAGTGCACCCGCGAAGGACGGCTTTTTCAGCGGCGTACCTACCTTCATTAAGGACAACGCCGATGTTGCCGGGCTGCCGACGATGCTGGGCAGCGACGCGTGGACACCACGGCCAGTCGAGAGTGATGGCGAGTTCGCCCAGATGTATCTGGCCACCGGGGTGACAGCGCTGGGCAAAACGCAGATGTCGGAGTACGGGTTCAGCGCCTCGGCCGAACATCCGCGACTCGGAGCGGTGCGCAACCCGTGGAACACCGAGCACACCGCAGGCGCGTCGTCGTCGGGCTCCGGCGCCTTCGTCGCGGCCGGTGCGGTACCCATTGCACACGCCAACGACGGCGGCGGCTCAATTCGAATTCCCGCGGCCTGCAACGGACTTGTGGGGTTGAAGCCGTCGCGCGACCGGCTGCCGTTGGATAAAGCGGTGAGCAGAATGCCGATTCGCGTTGTCGCCAACGGGGTGGTCACCCGATCGGTGCGTGACACCGCGGCGTTTTTCCGGGAAGCCGAACGCATCTGGCGCGCGCCGAAGCTGCCGCCGATCGGCGAGGTGCAGCATCCCGGCAAGCAGCGGCTGAGGATCGCCGTGATCACCCGCTCGTTACTGCGCGAGTGCAGCACTGAAGTCCGCGAGCTCACATTGAAAACCGCCGGGTTGCTCGAAGAACTGGGCCACCGCGTCGACCACGTCGAAAAGCCGCCGGTACCAACAAGTTTTGCCTCCGATTTCGTCCTGTACTGGGGCCTGCTGGCATTCGGCCAGATCCGCATCAGCAAAAGCGCGCCCGGCTTCGACCGCAGCCGGCTGGATAACCTGACTCTGGGCCTGGACCGGCTGGCTCGCCGCAACTTGCACCGCCTGCCGCTGGCACTGATGCGGCTACGCGGTACGCGCCGATACACCGCGCGTTTCGCCCGAACGTACGACGTGGTGTTGACCCCGACGCTGGCTGACGAGACACCTCCGATCGGTTACCTCGACCCGACTGCGGACTATCAGCAGATCATCGACCGGCTGGAGAACTGGGTCGCGTATACGCCTCTGCATAACGTGACGGGGGAGCCGGCCATCTCGTTGCCGCTGGCGGAGTCCGCCAACGGGTTGCCGGTCGGCATGATGTTCTCCGCGGACATGGGGGCCGAGGCTCGGTTGCTCGAGCTGGCCTACGAAATCGAACAGGCCCGGCCGTGGGCCCGCATTCAAGACAGCTAGTCCGACCCCAGCGCAGCCAGCATCCGTTTGAACTCCCGCTGCTCGGCCGCGGACAGCTTGGCGAGAACACGTGCGTCGGCCTCGCGCACAGCGGCCTCGGCGCGCTTCAACAGGGCACGGCCGGTCGCAGTCAGCGAGGCCGGCAGCGCGCGACCCGACGCCACCGACGCCGGTCTGGTCACCACCTGGGCGTTTTCCAGCCGGTGCAGCACCGTGTTCATCGCCTGAGGTGAGACGTTGCCTTCCCGGGACAACTCGGCACTGGACATCCCCGGCCTCATGGAAAGCATTCGCATGCAGACGAATTCGGGCAGGGTTAGGCCGAGCGGGCTCAGCACCGCAGCTACTTCCGGCCGCAGCGTCGAGACCACCTGATAGAGCAGGTACCCGAGAGGCGCGTCCTGTGTGGTACTCATGTCAACCATCTTGACATATATCAGCCTCGTTGATATATATCGGTTATGACGGAAGTAGAGAATTTCGATTTCGATTTCGATCCGGCCTACCGCGGCGAAGCCGCCCAGTTCGGGACAGGGGTGCGCCCGCCGTGGAGTCTCGGTGAGCCGCAACCGGAGCTGGCGGCGCTGATCGACCAGGGCAAAATCAAGGGCGACGTGCTCGATGCCGGCTGCGGCGAAGCGGCCTTGTCGCTGCATCTGGCCGCGTTGGGGCACAACACCGTTGGATTGGATGCCTCGCCCACTGCCATCGAGTTGGCCAAGGCAGAGGCGGCCAAGCGTGGATTGACCAACGCCTCGTTTGAGGTAGCCGACATATCTTCGTTTACCGGGTACGACGGCCGGTTCGACACGATCGTGGACAGCACGCTTTTTCATTCGATGCCTGTCGAGCTGCGCGACGGCTACCAGCGATCCATCGTTCGCGCTGCCGCGCCGGGCGCGTCCTATTTCGTACTCGTCTTCGACCGGGCGGGTATGCCCGACGGTCCGGCCAACCCGGTCACCGAAGACGAGCTGCGTCAGGTGGTCTCGAAGTACTGGGTCATCGATGACGTCAGGCCGGCTCGCATTCACGCCAATTTCCCTGAGGGCGCTCTCGCCGACTTCCCCTTCGTTGATCTCCGCGACGAGGGCGACGGGCGTACGTCGGTGCCCGCCTGGCTGCTTTCGGCGCACCTAGGCTGACGCCGCGAAAGTCGTTACAGCCGAAGGAGTTGGCTGAACTCGTCTAGGTGTGCCCGTACCTCGAGTGGTCCGGCGTAGATCGCGGCGGCGCCGGCGTGTTCCAACGCTTCCCGCCCGATCCCCCCGCTGAGCACCGCCGCGGTCGGCACACCGGCGCGTCGGCCCGCCTGCACATCCCAGACGGTGTCGCCGAGCATGACTGCTTCTGCGGGGTCAGCCTCGATGCGTTGCAGCGCACTGGCGACGATGTCCGGATGCGGTTTCGCTCGCTCGGCATCGGCCGCCGATGTCACCGCGCAGATCAGGTCTTCGGCGTCGAGCGCTTCGCGCAAGACGGTGAGTTCCTCCTCTCC
>DAIODV010000349.1:0-4219 GCA_036746615.1 Mycobacterium sp. | reverse complement strand
TAGCTGGTTAGCGCCGCCGGATCGCGATCATGCGGTTGGCCGCGGCCGCCACCAGGTACACCACCGCCACCACGATGATCAACGTCAGTGCGGCGCCCCAAACCCGCAGGAAGCCAGCATGTTCGGGATTATTGAGCTCGCTGTAGATCAGCAGCGGCAGCGATGCCATGTTGCCGTTGAAGATGTCGAAGTTGATGGAGCGGCTATATCCGACCAGCACCAGCACCGGCGCTGTTTCACCCATTACACGTGCTACTGATAGCAACACTCCGGAGATGATCCCCGGCATCGCAATTGGGACGACGATCCGCATGATCGTTTTCCATTTCGGAATGCCCAAGGCGTAGCTGGCTTCTCGTAGGTCGTCAGGCACCAGCTTGAGCATCTCTTCAGTCGACCGCACCACAATGGGCAACATCAGCAAGACCAGCGCGAGCGACACCGCAAAGGCGCTCTGCTGGAATCCCATTGTGGCGATCCACATGCTGAAGATAAACAATGCCGCCACGATCGAGGGGAGCCCGGCCAGCACGTCGACCATAAAGCTGGTAAAGCGGGCCAGCCGACTGGAACGGTATTCGGCCAAGTAGATCGCGGTCATGAATCCCAGTGGTACGGCCAGGATTGCCGCCACCACAGCCTGTGCCAGGGTGCCATACAGGGCGTGATAGACGCCGCCGGAGAACTGCTCCGGCAGTATCCCGCGCAGTGAATGGCTCCACCATCCGGGTTGGATGATGGCGTACCAGCCTCTTTGGACAACGACCCACAGCAGCCACACCAGCGGTACCAACGCGATCATGAACGAGAGGACGAAGAACGTTGCCGCGACGTTGTTTTTGATCCGTCGACCGATACTGATGCGCCGAACCGCAAGCGCCTTGACCGGCAGGTCGAGGGTTGGGGCGCTCATGTCTTGACCGCTCTGCCGACAATCGTGCGGGCGATCGCGTTGACAATGAATGTCAGCACGAACAGAACGAACCCCGCCGCGATATAGGCACCAGTCGGAAGTGGCTCGCTGAATTCATTTGCTGCAGAGGCGATTTTGGAGGCAAAGGTGTAGCCTCCGTCGAAAACCGACCAGCGCCCGGAGCCGGCGGAGGCACGCAAGATGATCAGCACCGCCACCGTTTCGCCCAGCGCGCGGCCCAATCCCAGCATCGATGCGGCGACGGCACCGCTACGACCGAACGGCAGCACGGTCATCCGCACCACTTCCCATTTCGTCGCGCCGAGTGCTTGCGCTGCTTCGATGTGGGGAGTGGGGGTCTGCCGAAACACTTCTCGCGACACCGAGGTGATGATGGGCAAGACCATCACGGCGAGCACTACGCCGGCAGTGAAGATGTTGCCGCCGCCGGCCAACGAAACATCACCGGCCTTGAACAGAAACAGCCAGCCCAGATCGCGGTTGAGCAAGTCTTCGATCGGCACGAGTTGCGGTGCCAGCACAAAAATTCCCCACAGCCCGAAGACGATCGACGGCACTGCGGCCAGCAGGTCGACCAACGCGCCGAACGGGCGTGACAGCCTTGCCGGCGCATATTGGGTGAGGAACACCGCGATCCCGATCGCAACCGGTACTGCCAACGCCAGGGCGCACAGCGAGCTCAGCACCGTGACCATGAACAGGTCACGGATACCAAATGCCAGGTGGTTGCTGTCGGTGGTATCGAATTGCGCGCTGGTGAAGAAGTTCTCGTGGTTGGCGCGCAATGCGGGGATGGCATGGATCAGCAGGAAAATCCCGATCAAGCCAATCGCGATCGTGATCGTGGCGCCGGACAGTGCGGCCACCGACTTGAACAGTCGGTCGCCACGCCGTGCCTTGGTCCCGTCGCTCGCCGGCAGCGCGGGCGTCGTCACAGTTGACAAGGTCGCTCTAGATCATCAGGTGATCGCGTTGACCGCGGTTGACAACCTCGACTTGAACGCGTCTGGAATGGGGACATAGCCGTTGTCTGCCAGACCATTCTGGCCGGGGCCAATGGTGGCCTGCAGGAACGCTTTAACGGCCGTGCCGACCTGGGCGTCGGGATACTTGGAGCAGACAATTTCATAGGTTGCCAGCACGATCGGGTAAGCACCTGGTTGCGTCGGCTTGTAGAACGACACCGTGTCGAGCACCAAGTCGTTGCCCTCGCCTTTGATCTTCGCCCCAGCGATGGTCTTACCGACAGAATCTGCGCTGATCGCCACCGGGTCCGGGCCTGCCGACGTGACGATCTTGGCTGTGTTCAGCTTCTGAGCCTGCGCGAACGACCACTCGTTGTAGGTGATCGATCCCGGCGTGTTCTTGATGGCCGCCGAAGTGCCGTCGTTGCCCTTGGCGCCTTCACCGACACCACCATTGAATGACTTACCGGTGCCCTTGCCCCAGGCACCATCCGATGCGGCGTCGAGGTATTGCTGGAAGTTATCGGTCGTGCCCGACTGGTCACTGCGGAAGACGACGTGGATGGGAAGTGACGGCAGCGCGGTGCCGGCGTTGAGCGCGGTGACGGCCGGATCATTCCAGGTCTTGATCGTGCCGTTGAAGATTTTCGCCGCAGTCGGGCCGTCCAGGTTCAGGGTCGTCACCCCGGTGACGTTGTACGTCACCGCGATCGGGCCGAAGACAACCGGCAGGTCCCACGCCGGCGAACCGCACCGCTGCTGCGCTTTGGCGTGTTCCTCGGGCTTCAGGGCCACATCCGAGCCACCGAAATCAGTTTGGTTGCCGACGAACTCATTGATCCCAGCGCCTGAACCATTGGCCGTGTAGTTCAACGTTTGACCTGAGCAGGCCTGTTCGAAGGCATTGACGAAACGGGCCATCGCATTCGCCTGGGCGGTCGACCCGCTGGCTTTCAGCGTCTGCTTTCCGCCGCAACTCACCTGGGCCGCCGACGACCCAGACGAAGCCGAGGGCGAACCTGACGTCTTGCCGCCCTGGCTTGCCGTGTTGTCGTTGTTGCTTCCACACCCGGACAACATCAGCGCACCGGTAGCCAGCACACTCAGCGCAGCGCTAAATCGATTGAGCTTCAATTCGGTTCCTTTGCATCGGTTGATGACTACTTTCAATGCGCCGACCAGGTCAGGACAGACCACGGGATCCTGCCTAATAGGCGAAGCGTGGCTGCTCTAGGCCAACGCCATCAGGACTCGAAGTAAACAGATCGCATCACTAGGCCGAACGTAGCACCAGCGTTGCGCGGTCTGCGACCATCTGGGTAAATCAATCGCTTGACTTAACCAGCGCTGCGCCGATTAACTCGTCGGCATGGTCAACGAACTTGCCGGCAAGGTCGCGATCGTCACCGGCGGCGCCTCAGGCATCGGTGCCGGCATCGCCGAGAGGTTTTTGGCGGAGGGCGCTCGGGTCGTGATCGCCGACATCGAGCGCGATCGCGGTGAAGACTTCGCCGCCTCGCTGGGCAACGATGCGGTCTTCCGGTTGACCGACGTGTCCGATCCAGACCAGGTCGGCGCGCTGGTCGCAGCCGCGGTTGAGACGTTCGGCGGGCTGGACGTGATGGTGAACAACGCCGGAGTCTCGTCCAGGATGCATCGCAGCTTCCTCGACGACGACCTCGCCGACTTCCACCGGGTGATGTCGGTCAACCTGCTGGGTGTGATGGCCGGGACCCGCGATGCCGCGCGGCAGCTGGCGACCACCGGCGGTGGGTCGATCATCAACATGTCGTCGATCGGCGGCATCCAGGCCGGCGGCGGCGTCATGACATACCGCGCATCCAAGGCGGCGGTCATCATGTTCACCAAGTCCGCGGCCATCGAGTTGGCGCAGTACGAGGTTCGGGTCAACGCCATCGCGCCCGGAAACATACCGACGCCGCTGCTGGCGACCACGGCAGAGGGACTTGTCCCGAAGAACGACCCAGCAGAACTCGCGCGCTTCGAGCAGGCGATCCGTGAGCAGATGCGAGCCGACCGTCCGCTCAAACGGGAGGGCACGACCGCGGACATCGCGGAGGCTGCGCTGTACCTTGCTGGCGATCGGTCCCGGTACGTGACCGGCACGGTCTTGCCGGTCGACGGCGGCACTGTCGCGGGCAAAGTGACCCGCCGTCGTAACGACAAGAAGGATTAAATCAATCGCTTGACTTAATCGGATTCAGGGCGTTGACTGGCGGGGTGACCACCGCGAAAGCCGCGCGTACCGACCGGGCCAGCACGACCCAAGAGGCGATCCTGACCGCAGCCGAACGGCTGT
>DAIODV010000348.1:0-4246 GCA_036746615.1 Mycobacterium sp. | reverse complement strand
GCCCGCCATCGCCCGCATCTCATGCGGGTCAGTCATAAAACGCGTAGGCATAACTCTTTCTCCTTTTCCTTTGAAATATGTTGTGCCGCTTAATGTGTCGACAGACTGTTAGCCGACGGCGGCCCATCCCGGCACCATCGGCGGACGGATCAAGAATCGGTTGTCCGCAATCGTGGCAGTACCGGCGCGGGCGCCCACACCCGTCGGCGCCATAGCGGGCACGCCCGCCGCGACCTCCGGAGGGGCAGCCAGTGGGTTGCTTCCCAGCGCCGATGCGACAGGCGAGGACGCCGACGGAGCGACCGCACTCCAGCTGGGCGGCACGGACAATGGTCCGAGCGAGGTTCCGTTGCCCAGGCCGGCTGAGACCCCACTGCCGAGACCTCCCAGCCCGCCAAGGTTGCCCAGACTTCCCATCGGGCCGGCCAGTCCAGCGCCAAGGCCTTGGGACGCCGCTCCCAAAGCTCCCGCAGGTTCGGTCGCGTGGGCCATCAGACCGGTAAACGCGCCCAGCGTGTTGCTGGGCATGTAGAACCCGGACGAAAATATGGTGTTCCAGATATTCGCGTCTGGTCCCCACTGCTGCCAAAAGCTGTCGAGGGCAGCATTTCCCGAGCTCTGCCCAGTCAGCAAGCCCAGGATTCCGTCGAGGCCGGTCGAAGACGACGCCGACGACGTCGATGACACGGGGGACGCGAGTCCTTGCAGCGTGTTGGGCAACGCAGAGGTCAACTGCGACAGCGTCGCCTGCGTGCTCGTGCTGGCCGACGTGCCGGTGGCCTGCGTCGCCGCGGAGGCCTGACCGGCCAACGCGCCCGGTGCGGTCGTCTGGGGCGCCGCGGTGAATGATGGCACCTTGCTCGCCGCCGCCGACTGCGCGGCGTAGCCATACATGGCCGAGGCGTCTTGTGCCCACATTTCGCCGTAGTGCGCCTCGGTGGCCGCGATCGCCGGGGTGTTCTGCCCGAGCACATTCGTGGCGACCAGCGATGCCAACTGAGCGCGATTTGCCGCAATCACCGGCGGCGGCACCGTCATACCGAATGCAGCTTCGTAAGCAGCTGCGGCAGCTGCGGCCTGGTTCGCAGTCTGCTCGGCTTGCGCAGCAGTGGTGTTCATCCATGCCGCGTACGGCGCAGCCGCAGCTGCCATTGCCGTCGACGCTTGACCGCGCCAACCTTCGCCTGTCAGGTTTGAGATGACCGAACTGTAATTGGTTGCTTGCGAACGCAACTCGGCAGCCAAGCCGCTCCAGGCGGCCGCGGCGCTTAGCATCGACGCCGATCCCGGGCCGGCATACATCTTGGCGGAGTTGATTTCGGGCGGAAATGCGCCAAAGTCAAATACTGCAGTCATTGTCGCACTCCTTTCAGCTGGCGGAGATCGCGTTGGCGGCCTCGGTGGTTGCATAGGTTCCGGCGCTCGTGCCCAAAACGTCCACGAACATGTCATGAATCGCTGCGGCATGAGCGCTGAGCGTCTGGTAGATCCCGGCGTGGGAAGCGAATTGTGCGGCGGTCAAAGCCGATACCTCATCAGCCGCCGCCGGCACTACCGTCGTCGTCGGTGTCGCGGCGGCGGCGTTCTGTCCCTTCAGCTCCGCGCCGATACCAGTCAACTGGCCGGCAGCCGCTGCCAACAGTTCTGGCTGTGTGGTCACGAAGGTCATCGGAATTCTCCTTTGGCAAGCAGGACGAAGCCGCGGCGCTAGTCGCGTCGGGGCGCGAAAGGACGACACACCAGCGTGTGAAAACGACGCGTGCGTGTTAACCGAAGCGGCGCAAGCCGATTCAGATAGTGAAGATGGCGCCGGGGCCGGATCCGAACGAAATGGTCATCGGTCTCGGATACGGACTGTCACTAGAACTCATTTCGCCTCACCTCCTCACGGCCAGGGCACACAGGGGTGCCAACACGTTGCACATGGGATGAAGCGGACTCGCCACAGAGGCCAACCGCGGCACCCCTCTCGTCAGAGCTTTGGCACTGCACGGCGTATCCGGCTGAGCCGGAAGCCACTTGGGCTCAACCCTTAACCCGGGAAGAGCTGTCCTGACCCTGGGCGTCTTTCGACGTTCGAGGTCAGTGGCCTATATCCGTGCAGACGCCTCACCTAGCGAGGTGCTTGCAGAAGCAATAGTTCCATTATGAGCGGCGGGAGTCAACTTGACGCGCCAAAATGATTCTCGATACGCCAGTCGGGGATGTGAAAGCTGTTGCGGCAGTTCATCGACCGAGCATCGTGCGGACCCGGCTCTCGACAAGGTGGCCGGATAAGTCGAGTTCGGCGTGAACTCCGACGTTTCACGCCGACTGAGGGCTTGAAAATCACCGTGTACTCCTCTCTGTTATCCGGCTGCCGGCGGATGCGCCACCACGGTGGGACGGAATCCATAGCGGGGAGCAGCGAAGCCGAAGCCACGCCCGGCGCCGGCCCCCACCGGCATCCCGGGCACGCCCGGCATCCCCGGCATCCCAGCCATCTCCGTCCCCGCGCCGGGCGCGATGGCCCAACCGCCCGACGGCGACGCCATCAGCGGGGCGGCAGACCCCGGAGTGGCTGCGGCCCAACTCTGCGGCACCGACATCGCCCCGACCAGGGTCGCGCGGCCCATCCCGGCCGATACCATCGATCCACCCAGGCCCTGTGACCCGAGCGATCCCAATCCGGCGTTCAGCGCCGAGGATGCGGTAGCCCCCGTCAACATGCCCGGGCTGAGGCCGCCGCCAAAGCCCTGACCGGCCACCGCCAAGAACCCGATATCGGCGAAAGCGCTTGTCACAGCGGGACTTACGCTCGCCGGGTTGATCCAGTTACCCGACAGGAAACCGTTCATGAAGCCGGAGCTCACGAAGGAACCGAAGGACGAGCCAGTCGACCCGCTGATCAAGTTCAACAACCCGGCGAGTCCCGTGGTGGCTTGATTCGACCCCGGCGCAAACGGATTGGTGCTCGCCGCCGGCGATGCCATGCCCTGTAACGCGTTGGGAAGCGCCGAGACGACCTGGGACAGTGTCGACTGCACACCCGCACTCGACGACGTGCCGGTGGCTTGGGCAACCGTGCCGGCTTGGCTGGCCGCCCCGGCGGAATTGGTGGTCTCCGGCGGCGAACCGAACGGTGTCACCGTCGAGGCCGCCGCCGAAGCGCCGGCGTAGCCGTACATCGCCGCGGCATCCTGCGCCCACATTTCGGCGTAAAGGGCCTCGGTGGCCGCGATCGCCGGAGTGTTCTGACCCACCACGTTGGTTGCGACCAGCGCCGCCAGCTGAGCACGGTTGGCCGCGACAACTGCGGGTGGCACCGTCATCGCGAAGGCGGCGTCGTATGCCGCAGCAGCCGACCTGGCCTGGAAGCCCGTTTGCTCAGCCTGGGCAGCCGTCGTGCTCATCCAGTCCACGTAGGGGTTGGCCGCGGCCGCCATTGATGCCGACGCCGGCCCCAGCCAGGATCCTTCGGCCAGGCTAGAGACCACCGCGGCGTAAGACGACGCAGCCGAACCGAGCTCGGCGGCCAGCACATCCCATGCTGACGCAGCCGCCAGCATCGGCCCCGAACCCGGGCCCGCGTACATGCGAGCGGAGTTGACTTCTGGTGGTAATGCTCCGAAATCCATTGCGACACTCCTCCTTAACCCGCAGCGACCGCGTTGGCGGCTTCGGTTGCGGCATACGACGTGGCACTGGTGCTCAGTGTCGACACGAACATCTCGTGGATTGCCGCGGCTTGAGCACTGACCGCTTGATAGAGCTGGGCGTGCGCGGTGAACTGGGCCGCGGTCAGCGCCGAAACCTCATCGGCTGCCGCGGGAATCACCGCTGTCGTCGGGCTGGCTGCGGCCGCATTGCCGGCGGTCACGTCTGCACCAATGCCCTGCAGGTCGCCCGCTGCTGCGGACAACGTTTCTGGTTGTGTAGTCACGAATGACATGGACTTCTCCTCAATGAAATCCGACCCGGAGACGCGGCTTGTGGAGCCTGCGGTGACCGGATCGGGCGAAACGGTCATCGATCGTGGGTAGTTCTGATCAGAACCATCAGCGGACGTCGTCTCGGCCCACCCCCTCGCGGTCAGGCACTCGCCAAGCCGCCAAGAGAGATGGATCGCCCGACAAAACTGTCGGGTGGCACCCCTCTCGCCGGAGCTTTGGCACTGCACGGCGTATCCGGCCGAACCGGAAGCCACTTGGGCTCAACCCTTAGCCCGGGAGGAGCTGTCCTGACCCTGGGCGTCTTTCGACGTTCG
>DAIODV010000347.1:0-4249 GCA_036746615.1 Mycobacterium sp. | reverse complement strand
ATGCGCCGTTCGAGTTCGGCCAGCTTCGCCACGTCACCGCCGAGCAGATCGAGCATGTCCTGGGCGGTACCCATCGGGCCTTTGATGCCGCGCAACGGATAACGGTCGATCAGTTCCCGCAGTCTGGTCAGCGCGAGCAGGGTCTCCTGCGCCGCCGAAGCGAACCGCTTGCCCAATGTGGTGGCTTGCGCCGCGACGTTGTGACTACGTCCGGCCATCACCAGATCTCGGTAGGTCACCGCGCGTTCGGCCATTCGGGCCACCACTGCGACGCCGTGGGCGAACACCAATTCCAGCGACCGCCGAATCTGGAGCTGCTCGACGTTCTCAGTCAGATCGCGGCTCGTCATGCCCTTGTGCACGTGTTCGTGGCCTGCCAGCGCGTTGAATTCCTCGATGCGGGCCTTGACGTCGTGGCGCAGTACCCGCTCGCGGGCGGCGATCGAGGCCAGGTCGACGTCGTCGAGCACCCGCTCGTAGTCGGCGACGGCGGCTTCGGGAACCTCGACCCCCAATTCCGCTTGCGCGCGCAGCACCGCCAGCCAGAGCCGGCGTTCGGCAACGACCTTGGCCTCCGGCGACCAGATCGCTACCATCTCGGCGCTGGCGTATCGGTTGGCCAGCACATTCGGGATCGTCACAAACACACAGCTTAACGGCGGCGCTGCGGGCGCGGATCAGGCACAGTAACCCCATGCACTTCGTTGGGCTCGATCTCGCCTGGGGCGAAAAGAACGGCACCGGCGTCGCTGTCATTGATTCCGATGGCCGGCTTCTGCACGTCGGTGCCGCGCAGGACGACGCGAGTATCGAAGCCGCGGTGTCGCCGTATGTCAGCGATGACTGCCTGGTGGCCATCGACGCGCCGCTGATCGTGAAGAATCTGACCGGATGCCGCGCATGCGAAACGGCGCTCAATCGCGACTTCCACCGGTTCGAGGCGGGTGCGCATCCGGCGAATGCCGGAAAGCCCGAATTCGTCGACCCCCGCGGCGCGCGGATCGCGACTGCGCTGACTCTCGACATGGATCCGCTATCGAGTTCTTCCCGACGAGCGATAGAGGTATATCCACACCCGGCGACGATCGTGTTGTTCCGCCTGGAGAAAACGCTCAAGTACAAGAGGGGTCCCTTCGAGGTTCGCCGAAATCAGTTGCTGCAGTTGATGACACTGATCGAGGGGCTCGACAAGGCAACGCCGCGACTTCGGGTGAACCACAACGTGTCTTGGGTGGAGTTGCGGCGACGGGTTGAGGCCGCGACTCGTCCGGCACAGCTAGACAGAGACGAAGATCCCGTCGACGCCGTGCTGTGCGCCTACGTCGCGCTGTATTGGTATCACCGGCCGGAAGACGTGACCGTTTACGGCGACTTCGCGGGCGGCTACATCGTCACACCGACTCTGCCGGCCGATTTGGCGCCCACGCGGCGTCGTCATGCGGCAGACCCCGACACGGACGAACTGCGTGAGCGGCTCGCACAGCTGGCTGCGCTTCTCGACGAAGCACAACGCGGGTTGACCGCGATCCGCCGAGAGCTCGACCGTTAGCGTCAGATCTGAACGGTGCGCTGGTCGATCGGTGCCAACGAGTCGATGACGTCGATCACCGTCGCGCGCGCGACAGTGCGGGGATCCTCTCGATCGTCAACCAAGGCGGAAACCACCGCGCCGTCGATCGCGTAAATCAGCGCTGAGACCAGTTCCACGCGCACTGTGCGTCCCGACCGTTCGATCACCTCGGCGATGCAGTCGGCGCGGTGACGCAGGTTGCGGCGCTGAATGTCGCGCAATGCGGGCTGGCGGGCACACGCGATGTAGCGCTCGTAGCGCGAAATCAGCTGCTCGGTAAGACGCGGGCCGGATTCACTGCCGACGAGCAGATCCACCAACAGGTCGGCGGTCGTGTCGGCGCCGCGGCGCCGGCGGGACAGCGCGTCGACCTCAGCCCGCAGCTGCGCCACCTCCAGCATGCCGATGTGAGCGACGGCACTGCAGATGAGGTCATCGAGACTGGAAAAGTAGTAGGTCGTCGAAGCCAGCGGAAGGCCTGCCCGGCGGGCAACGGCGCGATGGCGGACCGCCTCGAATCCGCCTTCGCACAGCAGGTCGGCGGCGGCGCTGACCAGCGCGTACCGTCGACGTTCTCCCTTGGGAGTAACCGCTGCCGTCACCTACGACATGGTGCCAGCCAGCCTGCTGCCGCATAGCCCTTTCACACAAACGCCACATCCGGCGCGGCGTGGCGGCACCTTTAAGATGGCCGGATGCCAGATGTGAGCCGCCGTGCTGTGTTGCGCCTTGGCGCGGGTGCGGCGCTGGGAGCCCTGGGTGCTCTCACCGCGCCGATGAGCGTGGCGGGCACCGGGGTTCCGCTGGCGCCACATCCGCCGTTGGACCCAGCGCCGCCACCGACCGCGGCCCCGACGATGGTGACCGGTTCGTTCGTCTCAGCGGCGCGCGGCGGGATAGCCACCAACTGGGCGATCGCCCGGCCGCCGGGTCAATCCAAACCCCTGCGGCCGGTAATCGCGCTGCACGGCAAGGGAAGTAGCGCGGCAACCGTGATGGACGGCGGCGTCGAGCAGGGCCTGGCCCAAGCCGTTGCTGCCGGCCTGCCGCCATTTGCGGTGGTTGCCGTCGACGGCGGCGGAAGTTATTGGCACAGAAGGACTTCCGGCGAGGATTCGGGTGCCATGGTGTTGAACGAGCTCATCCCGATGCTGGACACCAAAGGCCTTGACACCTCGCGGGTCGCTTTTCTGGGCTGGTCGATGGGTGGCTACGGCGCACTGTTGCTCGGCGGCAGGCTCGGAGCGTCCCGCACCGCCGCGATCTGCGCGGTGAGCCCGGCACTGTGGCTATCGTCAGGGGCGGCCGCGCCCGGCGCGTTCGACAGTCCCGATGACTTCGCGGCCAACTCGGTATTCGGGATGCCCGCACTGGCATCGATTCCGGTCCGGGTCGACTGCGGCAACAGCGATCCGTTCTTTCATGCGACAAAGCAGTTCGTGGCTCAGCTGCCCAAGCCGCCGGCTGGCGGCTTCTCACCCGGCGGACACGACGCATCGTTCTGGAGCTCGCAACTGCCCGCCGAATTGACCTGGATGGCACCGCTGCTGACCGCATAGGCCATTACCAGAAGCCTTACGATATTTGATACGATAGCCCATTCTTCAGTATCGGAGGGTACCGAAATTGGCCAGGCAGGCAGTCGCAGACAAGCGGCAGCGCCGTCAACGTGGATCGATCAGCGTCGACGAAATCATCAACGGCGCGTTTGAAGTAGCCAAAGAAGTCTCCGTCGACGGCTTGAGCATGCCGCTGTTGGCCAAGCACCTCGACGTCGGCGTGACGAGCATCTACTGGTACTTCCGGAAAAAGGACGATCTGCTCAACGCGATGACCGATCGGGCGTTGGGCCAGTACGACTTCGCGACGCCGTTCGTTGAGGGCCAGGATTGGCAGGAGTCGCTGCGCAATCACGCTCGAAAGATGCGCCAGACCTTCCGCAGCAATCCGATCCTGTGCGATCTGATCCTGATCCGCGGCACGTTCGGCAGGGAGGCATCCGAGGCCGCCTTCGGCAAGCTCGAAAAGGCGGTTGCCACGTTGGTGGAGGCCGGCCTATCGCCCGAGGATGCGATCGACACCTACGCCAGCATCTCGGTTCACACCCAAGGCGCGGCGGTTTTGGAGCGGCTGCAGGACAGATCCGGTGGCGCGCAACCGTATCGGCGCAACGAACCTTCGGTCATCGACCCCGAAACCATGCCGCTGATCGCCGAACTCACCGCGAAAGGTCACCGGATCGGCGTCGCCGACGACATCAACTTCGAGTACGGGCTGAATTGCATTCTCGAGCACGCAAGCCGGCTGATCGCCGCGCGTGAAGAAGCCAGCTAGACCTCGATAACGACGGCGCCGCCCTGGCCACCGCCCGCACACATCGCTGCCACACCGATCCCGCCGCCGCGGCGACCCAGTTCATGGACCAGCGTGGTGAGCATGCGCGCGCCCGACGCCGCGATGGGGTGGCCCAGGCTGCATCCACTGCCGTAGACGTTCACCCGGTCCTCGTCGAGCCCGTATTCGCGGCACGCGGCGATCGGCACCGAGGCGAACGCCTCGTTGATCTCCCACAGCGTGACGTCGCCGGGGGCCAGACCGGCCCGCTCGAGCACCTTGCCAATCACCCGGACCGCGCCGAGACCGGTGTCGCGCACACCGACGACGTCTCGAGCCTCAGCC
>DAIODV010000346.1:970-4288 GCA_036746615.1 Mycobacterium sp. | reverse complement strand
CTGCTCGAGCTGCGCCCGGGCGGCCATCTGCTGGGCGAACAACGCGGTCTGGATTCCGTGGAACAGCCCTTCCAGCCAGCCGACCAGCTGCGCCTGCGCGATGCGCAGTTCGGAATCTGACGGGACAGCGCCCTCGGTGAACGGCAGCGTGAGACGGTCAAGTTCCTCCCGCAGTTCGGGTGCCAGCCCCTCCTCGAGCTCCCGGATGCTGGTGGCGTGGATCTCGCGCAACCGGTTGCGGCTGGCATCGTCGAGCGGCGCCGCACGCACCTCCTCGAGTAGCTGCTTGATCATCGTGCCGATCCGCATCACCTTGGCCGGTTGCTCGACCAGGTCGGTCAGCGACTGGTCATCGGAGTCGTCATCCTTCCCGGCCGCGATCATCCGGGGGTCGAGGCCACCGATGATTTCGATGTTGTCGTCATCGTTGCCGTTACTCAATCCAGTCACTCTCCTTGCCGCTCACGTTTTGGGTGTCGGGGCGCCGCGCCACTCGTAGATCCAGGCACCACCGTTGTCGTAGATCTTCGCCCACGAGGTCGATTTGTCTATCGACACTAGCCCGTCGGGCACCGTGAACCCGCGAACTGTTGGCGCGCTGGTCAAGATGTAGCGGATATTGAGCGCTCGCACCGCCTCAGATACCCGCGGATCGTGGTCCCGATCGGCGTAGGCCCAAAAGATGAATCGGTAGTAGCCGGGGCCGGTTTGCTGTGGGAAGTCGTAGTGGGTCCACAGCGGGTGCAGGTCGGCCACCGCATACATCCACGCGGTGCCGTCGACGTTGGAGTTGCCGATGAGGGTGTTCCGCGCATCAGGCAGCGACGCCAAATAAGCCATGGCGTCGAGGTCTTTCTGGTTGATGATCACCGAGTCGTACTTGTCGCCGAACAACACCAGGTGTCGATACAAGTACTGGCGGGCCGAGAGCACAGTGGCGGCCGCCAGCAACACCACCACGGCCGACACCCACACCGTTGCCGGCAGCCGGGCGAACCGGTTGAACAACGCCACCACCGCCAAGACGATCGCGAACACCGCGAGCCCTGCCCACGGCGTCACGAGCATCGTGACCACTGCCGAAAGCCGTCGCGGATCGTTGTAGAAGAACTGACTGAACTGTTCGATCGCGGCGCCGACGATGTTGTGAAACGGCGCCCCCGAGTAGATGGTCGCCACAGTCAGCACCACCCACAGCACCGGCGGCCACCAGATTCGCTTGTACAGCAGGATCACCATCCCGATCGCGCTCAGCACGATCAGGCCGTATTGGATCGGGAAATCGTTGAGGTGGCGGGTGTGCAGCACCAGCGCATCGATGACGCCCTGCTTGACGGTTTTGAAGCTGGGGAACGCGTGCCCGGCGATGATGTCGGCCTGACGGGCCACCCCGAGGAATTGCGGCGCCAGGATCAGCGCCGTCGGCACCGCCACCGCCGCTAGCACCAGCAAGTCAGCAAGGCGTCCTCGCACCGGATGCCAGCACGCGTCGAAAACCCACCACGCCAACAGGAACAAGATGACAACGAACCCGCCGGTCAGGTGCACCGACAGCACGCCCACCAATGCCAGCACCGCGGCGGGGATGCGGTCGCGATGCCGCAACGTCGAGGTGATCAACACAAATGTCGGAATCGCCACGCCGTAGGCCGCCAGGTTGGGCATCGCGGCGACGCCGAACTCGACGTAGGGCACCGAGGTGAACGACGCCGACATCACCGCCGACGTCGCCGCCGCGCCGGTGGCGAGCCACTGGGTGCTGATGGGTCTGAGCAGAAACCAGGCGAGCGTCGCCGCGCTGGACGGAAACAGCCAGACCGAGGCCGCCACCGAGCTGACGGTGTAGCCGGTCGTCGGCGCCGCCCCGGTGAGTTGGCAAAACACTGCGGTCAGCGCGTGAAACACCGACGGGTAGTACAGCGGTTGGTGGGTTTCAACGTTGCGCAGCTCACCCATGTGGGTCGACGACGCCTGGCCGGTATCCAGGATGAAGCGCACCTCGTTCGCGTGCCAGACCGCGTCCCAGGTGCTGGGGATCGACTGCCAATGCGTGATCCCGCGATATGCCGCCCACATGATCAGCAGGCCACCCAGCACGACTCCCGCGGCAACCGTCAGCGCCGGCCAGCCATTGATCGCTGGGGTTTCGGTCTCGGTATCGCGATAGCGAGCGAGCAGCGGCTGCAAACCCGTCATCAGTAAGCACACCGCGGCCAGCACGATCAGCGCTGTCCAACCGTTCCAAGGGATTCCGAGCGCGCCGAACGGAATGATCGCCAGAGCCACCACGCCGTACGTCAGTGCCGGGCCAACGACGACGGCGACCGGCCAAGTTAGCTGGGTGATTCGTGCGACGATTGCCCCCGGCGCGATCAGCAAAAACAGTGCGATCAGCGTTCCGATCCACAGCCCCACTGGACTAGTATGGCTGGCCGGGTGACCTGGCTCGGGACGGCGGGGACGCATCCGGGCGCCTCGCTACCGTCACGGTTTGGCCTATTGCGCATAGCTCTAAGGTGGCTGGCATGGCATACGACGTCGCCAGGGTGCGGGGACTACACCCGTCGCTCGGGGACGGTTGGGTGCACTTCGACGCGCCATCGGGGATGCTGATTCCCGACTCCGTGGCGACCACCGTTTCGACGGCATTCCGCGGATCGTTCCCCACCACCGCCGGTCCGCATCCGTCGGCCAAGCGCAGCGCCGCAGTGCTGGACGCGGCCCGCCAGGCCGCCGCGGACCTGGTCAACGCCGACCCGCGCGGGGTGGTGCTGGGCGCCGATCGCGCGGTGTTGCTGTCGTCGTTGGCCGACGCGTCGTCGACTCGCGCCGGCCTCGGCTATGAGATGGTCGTCACCCGGCTGGACGACGAGGCGAACATCGCGCCGTGGCTGCGCGCAGCAAACCGGTTCGGCGCCAAGCTGAAGTGGGCCGAGGTCGACATCGAGACCGGCGAGCTGCCGCCGTGGCAGTGGGAGGGCCTGATCGGGCAGTCGACGCGTCTGGCCGCTGTGACGTCGGCGTCGGGCACGCTGGGCACTATCACCGATCTGCGGCCGGTGACCAAACTGCTTCATGACGTCGGCGGGTTTGTCGTCGTCGACCATTCCGCGGCCGCGCCGTACCGTCTGGTCGACATCGACGAAATCGACGCCGACGTGGTCGCCGTCAACGCGGTCGGTTGGGGCGGCCCGCCGATCGGAGCGTTGGTGTTTCGCGACCCGGCAATGATCAACACGTTTGGCTCGGTGTCGACCAACCCCCACGCCACCGGGCCGGGTCGTCTGGAAGCCGGCGTGCATCAGTTCGGTCTGCTGG
>DAIODV010000346.1:0-960 GCA_036746615.1 Mycobacterium sp. | reverse complement strand
GCCGGTGTGGGTCAACCTGACGGCCGCGGGCGTGGTCGTCTTTTTTTTCGTGGCGGCCATCCTGGCCTACATCAGCCACGGGGCGCGACGCGACACCGTCAACCAGTTCGAAAACGCAGACGGACGCCTCGCGGTGGCGATGGCGGCGCTGATCGCCGGGGAGATCGGCGGGTTCAGCGTGCTGCTGGCCGGGTTCGTCGCGAGCATCGAATACCTTGCATCGCTGGATGAGTCGGCCCGCGGAACACGACGCGAAAGACTCGCTACCTCAATGCAATCGACCATGTCCTACATGGACAGGATCTTCGATTACCTGATGACCTCACTGCGGTCGCTGCCGTTGGTGGTGGTGATCGCCCGGCCCGAGGCCCGGATACCGGTGGTCAGCTTTGCGGTCCACGAGGTGCCGGCCGAACGAGTGGTGCAACGGTTGGCGGACAACGGAATTCTCGCGATCTCCAATGCGAGCTCGCGAGTGCTTGACGTGATCGGTGTCAACGACGTCGGCGGCGCGGTAACCGTTGGGCTGTCGCATTATTCGACGATGGCCGAGGTCGACCAGTTGGTGCGTGCCTTGGCGTCTTTGGGCTAGACCGTCAGCACGATCTTTCCGGTCACCTTGCTCGATACCAGCTCTTGGTGCGCGTCACCGGCCCGCTCGATGGGCATGCGCGCGCCGATGATCGGCCGGACCAGGCCCTCGGCGATCATCGGCCACACCGAGGCGGTCACCGCCTGCACGATCTCGGTCTTGCTGTTGGGCCCGGTCACCGGGCGGGCGCGCAGCGTGGTGCCGATGACCCGCGCCCGCTTGCCCAGCAGCTTGCCGATGTTGAGCTCGCCTTTGATCCCGCCCTGCATGCCGATGATCACGAGTTGCCCGTCGGTGGCCAGGGCGTCGATATTGCGGTCCAGGTAGGCGGCGCCCATGATGTCGAAGATCACGTCGGCGCCGTCGGT
>DAIODV010000345.1:0-4289 GCA_036746615.1 Mycobacterium sp. | reverse complement strand
AGGGTGGGGCTATCGCCCGGCTGCCGCAGGCCTGTTCACTTTTGTCTGGATGGAATTGGCCAGCCCGAACCCGGCCGCGCTGCCGTGGGTCAAATCGTGGTTGCTGATCTATGCCGCAGTGCTACTAGTCGGGGCTTGGTTATACGGACAGCGTTGGTTCGCCCGAGTCGACCCGTTCGGTGTGTACAGCATGGCGGTTTCCCGGCTCTCGCCGTTTCGGCGTAACCCGGAGACCGGACGAATAGTGATCGGTAACCCGTTCGATCATCTGCCGTCGTTGCCGATTCGGCCGGGCGTGGTCTCGATCTTGGCCGTGCTGCTTGGCTCGACCGCCTTCGACAGCTTCTCGTCGTCGGTGACGTGGCGCAATTTCGCCGATCCGCTGACGAAGACCATTCACGGTGTGCCGGTGACGATGTCGTCATCGGCGCTGCGCACCCTCGGGTTGCTGGTCTTCATTGCCGTTGTGGCGACGACGTTTTCGCTGGCCGCCCGCGCCACCGGAGGAGTCGACCGCGAGCAGCGTCACGCATTGCCGGGACAGATGGCGCACTCGCTGATCCCCATTGTGGTGGGCTATATCTTCGCCCACTACTTGTCCTATCTGGTGGAGCGCGGTCAACAGGCTGTTTTCGCCCTCGCCGATCCGCTCGGCCGAGGATGGAACCTGCTGGGGCTGTCTCACCTGCACGTCGCTTATGTGCTGTCGCTGCACCCGACCGTGCTGGCGGTGGTCAAGGTGACGTGCGTGGTGACCGGTCACATCGTCGCGGTGATCGCGGCCCACGACAAAGCATTGCGGCTGCTGCCCGCGGGCCATCAACTCACCGGCCAACTCACCATGATGTTGGTCATGGTCGGCTACACGTTTACCGGCTTGTACTTGCTCTTCAGCGCGTAGCATCGGTCAATCGCCTCTTAACGAGGAGCCGCTATGCCGGGCCGTTCGACGCTTCGCGTCTGCCTCGCCACCGGTGTGGCCATCACCGGTGCCGGCTTGATAACCGCGACGCCGAAAACCGCGTCCATACCCGCCAGCGAATCCCACGCCGTGAAGCTAACCAGCGGTGACACCGCGGATTCCGCACTCGGCGATGGCACCGCGTTCGTCATCGGCGGGAGCGGCCTGCCGATACCGCCGCCAAGCTACGTCGATGCCGCCGACCAGCTGTACCTGGAGCCGCGCGGATTCACCGGCACCCCGCAGGCGCTCGATACTCCCGAAGGGTTGTATCCGATCACCGGGGTGCACAGCCTGCACTACGACACGTCAGCCGCGCAGGGGCAACAGATTCTGGACGCGGCGATCTTGCACGAGATCGCTACCGGAAATGTGGACGCCGCCAACCCGGTGGTCGTGTTCGGCCTCTCGCAGAGCACCGCAATCGCCTCGTCAACGATGACCGAATTGGCGAACCAGGGTGTGCCCAGTGATGACGTGCACTTCGTGCTCGTTGGCGATATCAGCAACCCCGACGGGGGCGTACTGGAACGCTTCGATGTCCCCGCCGGCAGCGACCCGAGCTTCCCAAGCCTGGGGTTCACGTTGACCGGGGCGGGGCCCGCCGACCTCTACCCGACCGATGTTTACACGCAGGAATACGACGGCTTCGCCGACTTCCCGAGATATCCGCTCAACGTCGTCTCAGATCTCAACGCGCTGCTGGGAATCCTTTACGACCACGGCGCCTATCTGGGGGACACTCCGGAGCAGATCGCTTCGGCCGTCCAGTTGCCGACATCGGCGGCAGACACCTTGACCAACTACTACATAATTCCCGACGAGAGCCTGCCGCTCTTGGATCCGCTGCGGCTGCTCCCGGTAATCGGACAACCGCTGTACGACTTGCTAGAACCCGACATGCGCGTCCTGGTGAACCTGGGCTACGGCAGCATCGCCGACGGCTGGGACCAGGGAGACGCCGATGTCCCCACCACGTTCGGGCTGCTCCCGACGAACCTCGACGGGGCCGCGATCTCCACCGCATTGAGCAACGGCCTCCAGCAAGGAATCAGCACAGCGATTCAGGATCTGGAAAACCCCGCCAACTACCAAATCACGGACCTGGCCGATAACCCGTCGCTGACGACGCTGTTGACGGGCGCGTTCAACACCGGCTTGACCGACACCCTGCACCCATCGCTGACGCAAGGTTTTGAAATTTTGAAAGAGGCGCTGGCTTTGGCGGCAAACTACCCGATTTCGGACGCGACGTTGCTGTCGTCGCCGACGGATATTGTCAATGATCTCAGCGGCACCCTCGCCGCCGACTACGGGGCCTTGGTGCCGATTGCCGACACCGTCGATGCGCTTCTCACCAGCTTGCCCGCCTACGACGCGAACATGGTCGTGGACCAGCTGGAGGCGGGAAACCTGATCAACGCGATCGGTGACCCGATCACCGCCGACGTGGTCATGGTTCCGTGGCTCATCCTGCTCGGCACCGCCGTACCGATCGCTGAGGCGACCGCAGGCACACTGGTCAACTTGGCCGACCTGATCCCGCAGCCTTGATCAGGTGCTCGGCGCGTTTGTTGCCGTCCCAGCGGCGCAACGCCGCAAAGCCGCCGCGCATCTCTGAGGGTCGGCCCGCGATACGCAACGCCCGCCCCAACTGGCTGCCCCCGACTCGGCGGGCCAACGTGACATGTGCGGTCCACTGACCGGGCAGGCTGTTCGGCATTGGACCGGGAGTCACGTACGGACCGCAAATCCGGTGCACCTCAGCGTGTAACGCGAGCAGCTCGGCGGTCGGCACGATCAGCCTCGCCAGCACGGCGTTGGATCTGCCGAACAGCAGGCACGCCCCCACGGCACAGTCAAGCGGTAGCCGCTGCGCCACCGGCGCAAGCAGTGCGTCGACGTCCGGGGTGATCCGCTCGGCCACCGCCAGCGTCACGTGCGGTCGGCTCGCCGGCGCCTGGCTGGGTATGCCGGCGGCG
Organism: Mycobacterium sp.; assembly: GCA_036746615.1. Classification (GTDB taxonomy): domain Bacteria; phylum Actinomycetota; class Actinomycetes; order Mycobacteriales; family Mycobacteriaceae; genus Mycobacterium. The sequence continues at coordinate 1,346 of DAIODV010000345.1, read as the reverse complement.
GCCAGGTCTGCCCAGACGCGCCGAATCGCCGCCTCGGTGTCGCGGTCGAAAAGCAGCTCGATCGAATGAACCATCAGGCGACCAGGGTTGTGACCCAACGCCGGTCGAAGGCATGCGCGCTCATCGCGGCGAACTCGCGGGCACTCATCGAGGCCGCCCCGGCAGGCAGCGCAGCGCGTAGCGGCGCCAGGCGCGCCAGCGCCGACCGATTGGACGTCTCCACCACGCCCGGCCGCAGCGGCCAGCTGCCGATCACTAGTCCGGCGCATGAAATTTTATGCGCTGCAAGCGATTCCACCGTCAACGCGGCGTGGTTGAGGGTGCCCAGCTCTGCGGTGGCCACCACCAGTGCCGCAGCGCTCAGGTCGGCGGCGAGGTCCCGCAACGTCACCTTGCCGTCGGCGAGTTCGACGAGCAGGCCCCCGGCGCCCTCGACCAGCGTCAGCTGTCCCGGGTGGTCGATGGTGCGGATCAGTTTGAGCACGGTTTTGCGGGTGGGCAATGACATCCCCGCCTGCTCGGCGGCGGCCAACGGCGCCAGCGGATCCGGGTAGCGCGCCAGCCCGAAGACTTTGGTCAGCCGCGATAACCGGGTCACCTCGGCGAGGTCGTCGTCACCCGCGTCGGTACCGGTCTGCACGGGTTTGCACACTGCGACGTCGACGCCGGCCTGTCGGGCGGCCGACGCGAGGGCCGCAGTCGCGATGGTCTTGCCGACCCCGGTCCCCGTCCCGGTGACAATCAGGACCGTCAACGCCGTGCCGCGCGAAGCACGTCTGTCAGCACCGTGCGGGCCAGTTCGAGATCGTCGGGGTCCAGCGAGGCGCGTGCCGTCAGCCGCAACCGCGACGTACCGGCCGGCACGGTCGGCGGCCGGAAGCAACCGACCCGAACCCCAGCCTCCAGACAGTCCGTCGCGGCCGTCAGCGCTACCTCCGGCGCGCCCAAGATCACCGACACCACGGCCGATTGCGGTACATCCGGCACGTCGCAGATCTGCGCCAGCGTGGCCGCGTGCTGCAACGCCGCCTCGGGCCGCCACGGCTCCGCGCTCAGCACCCGCAGCGCGGCCAGCGCGGCGCCGACCGCCGCGGGCGCCAGGCCGGTGTCGAAGATGAACGGCCGGGCGGCGTCGATCAAGTGATCGCGCACTGCCGACGACGCCAGCACCGCGCCGCCCTGACTGCCCAGCGCCTTGGAAAGGGTGGTGGTCATCACGACGTCAGGAGCTCCGACCAGGCCCAGCTCGTGCAGCAGCCCGCGCCCACCGGCACCGCGGACGCCCAGTCCGTGAGCCTCGTCGACGATCAGCAGCGCGCGGTTGCGACGGCACACCTCATGCAGTT
>DAIODV010000344.1:0-4295 GCA_036746615.1 Mycobacterium sp. | reverse complement strand
AGTAGGTAGTCGGTGAGGTCTTCGGCCATCTTCTTGGTCAGCGTCGTCACCAGCACGCGCTCATCGGCGTCCGTGCGTTTGCGGATCTCGCCGATCAGGTCGTCGATTTGGCCCTTGGTGGGCTTGACGACGACCTTCGGGTCGACCAGGCCGGTGGGCCGGATCACCTGCTCGACGAACTCCCCGCCCGTCTGGCTGAGCTCGTACGGGCCCGGGGTCGCCGAGAGGTATACCGTCTGCCCAATCCGGTCGGCGAACTCTTCCCAGGTCAGCGGTCGGTTGTCGACCGCGGACGGCAGCCGGAACCCGTATTCGACGAGGTTGCGCTTGCGGGAGATGTCGCCTTCGTACATGCCGCCGATCTGCGGGACGGTCACATGCGACTCGTCGATGACGAGCAGGAAATCCTCCGGGAAGTAGTCGAGCAGCGTCGCGGGCGCCGAGCCGGCCGGGCGCCCGTCGATGTGCCGCGAGTAGTTCTCGATACCGGAACAGAATCCGACTTGGCGCATCATCTCGATGTCGTAGTTGGTGCGCATCCGCAGCCTTTGGGCTTCCAGCAGCTTGCCCTGGCCTTCCAGCTCGGCGAGCCGCTCAGCAAGCTCTTCTTCGATGGTGGAAATCGCGTGTGCCATCCGCTCGGGCCCGGCCACGTAATGCGTGGCCGGGAAGATCCGCAGCGAATCGACCTTGCGGATCACCTCCCCGGTCAGCGGATGCAGGTAGTACAGCGCCTCGACCTCGTCGCCGAAGTATTCGATGCGAACCGCCAATTCCTCGTAGGAGGGAATGATCTCGACGGTGTCGCCGCGCACTCGGAACGAGCCGCGGGTGAACGACAGGTCATTGCGGGTGTACTGGACGTCGACCAGCAGCCGCAGCAGCCCGTCGCGGGGCACCTCGGTGCCTACCCGCAGCTCGACGGAACGGTCCAGGTAGGACTGCGGCGTGCCCAGGCCGTAGATGCATGACACCGAGGCCACCACCACCACGTCGCGTCGCGACAGCAACGCGGACGTCGCGGAGTGACGCAGCCGCTCCACGTCGTCGTTGATCGAGCTGTCCTTTTCGATGTAGGTGTCGGTCTGCGCGATGTAAGCCTCTGGCTGGTAGTAGTCGTAGTACGAGACGAAGTACTCGACAGCGTTGTGCGGCAACATCTCTCGAAGCTCATTGGCCAACTGGGCGGCCAGCGTCTTGTTAGGCGCCATCACCAGGGTCGGGCGCTGCAGGCGCTCGATGAGCCATGCGGTAGTCGCCGACTTTCCGGTACCGGTGGCACCCAGCAGCACGACGTCGTGCTCCCCCGCCAGAATTCGCCGCTCCAGCTCGTCGATGGCCGCAGGCTGGTCACCCGCCGGCGCATGGGGGCTGACCACCTCGAAGTGCCCACCGACACGCACCATGTCCTCGACAGGGCGATATTCAGAGTGAGCGACAACCGGATGCTCGGTAGCGAAAGCCATGCCCACCAGGGTAGGCCGGACCACCGACAGATACTCTGCCCTGCTCACGCGCGGCCTATCCTGGGGGATCCATCCGCCTAAGCACGAGACGTTCGACCTCGGCGCCCGCACCAACACCGATCCGAAGGGCATTGTGCGGGCGGTGGACGAGTACATCGTGCGTCCCTGGGGCCTTTACCTGGCCCGTCCTACGCCTGGCCGGGCGCAATTCCACTATCTCGAGTCATGGTTGCTGCCGTCGCTGGGCTTACGCGCGACGATCTTTCATTTCAATCCCGGCCACGAACGCGACCACGACTATTACCTCGACGTCGGCGAATACACCCCCGGGCCGGCCGTGTGGCGTTCCGAAGACCATTACCTCGATCTCGAGGTCCGCACCAACGCCGGGGTGGAGTTAACCGACGTCGACGAGCTGCTGCAGGCGCTCCGGTACGGCCTGCTGACTCCCGAGGTCGGCGAGCAGGCGGTGCGGCGGGCGGTCGGCGCCGTGGATGGCCTCTCCCGACACGACTACGACTTGCAGGTTTGGCTGGCCTCCGAAGGCATGGAACTCAGCTGGCGCTCCACCGTGTGATTCTGGCCAGCGCAGTTTCCTGATCCGGGCCAGGCGGGTACCTGTCAGGAATGAGTTTGAGCGAGTACCGACGCAAGCGGCAGTCTGGCCGCAGCCCCGAGCCGCGAGGACGGCAGCGACGGCGCCGGTCCGGTAAAGACCCACGTTTCGTCATCCAGCACCATCTTGCGCGCAGCGACCACTACGACTTTCGCCTCGAGATCGACGGCGTGCTGGTGTCCTGGGCCATCCCCAAGGGGCCTTCGACAAACCCGAAGGACAGACGGATGGCACGCCGCACCGAGGATCATCCGTTGGAATACGCGGAGTTCGAGGGAGTGATTCCCGAGGGCGAGTATGGCGCAGGCAGCGTCATCGTCTGGGATCACGGCACCTACGCCAACCGGACCGAGCACGAGATGGCCACGTGCCTCGGCCGCGGTCACCTGTCGTTTCGCCTCGAAGGCGAAAAGCTGCACGGCGGTTATGCACTGACCCGGATCCGGGAAGGCAAGAACGAGACGTGGCTGCTGTTGAAGCGCCGAGATGACGAGGCCGCTGACGACACTGCGCGACAGAATCCGGTTCAAACCCAGCCGGAGTCGGTGCTCTCCGGCCGCACTCTCGACGAGTTGTCGTGACCGACCTGCCCGACTCGGTTCGCGCGGCGATGCGCGACGAGCCGGTGCCCGACTGGCGAGCTCCCACGCTCGCCACCCTGACCGAAGAGCGGTTCTCCGACCCCGGCTGGATCTTCGAGCGCAAATTCGACGGCATGCGGTGTCTGGCATTTCGCGATGGTGACCGAGTTCGGCTGCTGTCGCGAAACCGCCAGTCGCTCAACGGAACTTATCCAGAACTCGTCGACGCGTTCGTTGCGCAACAGACCTCCCGGTTCGTTGTGGACGGCGAGGTGGTGGCTTTCGAAGGCCGATGCACCAGCTTCGCCCGGCTGCAGGGCCGTCTGGGCATCACCAACCCCGCAGTGGCGCGGGCTTCACCAATCCGCATCTATTACTACCTGTTCGATCTGCTTCATCTGGATGGCAAGTCCACTATCGATATTCCGCTGACCTGGCGTAAACGCTTGCTGCGCAACGCTATTCAATTCACTGATCCGCTCCGCAATACCCCGCACCGCGTCGAGGATGGCATCGCCGCCTATCAGGCCGCGTGCCAGCGTGGTGACGAAGGGGTGATCGCCAAACTGGCCGACTCGAAGTATGACGGCCGTCGTTCGCCGAACTGGCTGAAATTCAAGTGCGTTCGCGATCAGGAGTTTGTCGTCGGCGGCTACACCGCTCCAAAAGGTAGTCGGGTGGAATTGGGCGCACTGCTCCTGGGCTACCACGACGGCCGCGACCTGGTCTACGCCGGCAAGGTCGGTACTGGCTTCGACGACGCCACGCTGCGCAGCCTGCACAAGCGGCTGTCGACCCTCGAACGAGACGCACCGCCGTTCACCCGCGGACTGAAGCATGAATCCGGTGCCAGGTGGGTGCATCCCGAGTTAGTCGCGCAGATCGGCTTCAGCGAATGGACCCGCGACGGCAAGTTGCGCCATCCGCGCTACCAGGGCTTGCGCACCGACAAAGACGCTGCCGACGTCATAAGGGAGACCCGCTGATGCCTCACACCGAAGTCCAGATCACCCACCCCGACCGGGTGCTGTTCCCCGACTCTGCCGCCAAAAACGGGATCACCAAACGTGATCTCGCCGACTACTACCAGAAGGTGGCCGATACCATGTTGCGGCACCTTCGAAGCCGACCGCTTTCCGTACAACGGTTTCCCCGCGGGATCGACCAACAAGGGTTCGTCCAACAGGATTTCGCCGATTCGCTGCCGGACTGGATGGGCCGCGCCGAAGTCGCCCGGGAAGGCAAGGAAGGTGGCACCGTGGTGCACCCCGTCGCCGACAGCCCAGCCGCGCTTGCGTGGCTTGCCAACCAAAACTGCATCACCCTGCACGAGTGGCAGTCGCGAAACGACCGACTGCACAACCCTGACCGGCTTGTCTTCGACCTCGACCCGTCCGAAAGCGACTTCGCCCCGGTGCGTGAGACGGCCCGTGCGGTCGCCGCGGTGCTCGATGACCTCGGACTTCCCACTTACCTACAGACCACCGGCTCGCGCGGGCTGCATGTCGTGGTGCCGTTGCGCGGCGATGCCGATGCCCTGTACGATTCGTCCGCCGTGTCGCACGCTACCCGCTGGGATCTGCCGTTGCCGTCGCGCGCGCGACCAGGTTGGTAACGCCGCACCCACATCCC
>DAIODV010000343.1:0-4309 GCA_036746615.1 Mycobacterium sp. | reverse complement strand
TCCGCGCTCGAGGTGGTCGATGACCCGCCCAGGGGTGCCAACCACCACCTGTGCCCCACGTCGTAGGCCGGACAGCTGCACCGCGTAAGACGCCCCGCCGTAGATCGGTAGCACATTGACGTGCGGCAAGTGAGCGCCGTAGCGACTGAACGCCTCGGCCACCTGCAACGCCAGCTCGCGGGTCGGGGCCAGCACCAGCGCCTGAGTGGCCTTGCTGCTGGTGTCGATCTTGGACAGGATCGGCATCGCAAAAGCGGCGGTCTTGCCCGTCCCGGTCTGAGCCAGCCCGACCACGTCCGACCCGGCCATCATGGCCGGAATGGTCGCCGCCTGGATCGCCGACGGCGACTCGTAACCGACGTCGACGACGGCCTGCAAGACCGAGGGATGGATTTGCAGGTCGGCAAAGGTCATGGTGGCGCTGTCCGGGGAGGCCATTTGAAGACAAAGTCTAGGGCGTGATCGGGTGATCCTCGGCCACGCCTGCCAGGTCGGCAGGCCTGGTCGCGGTACGGTGCGAGCTTGTGTGGAATCGACACTGTGGTGTCCGGCGGCTGATTGGGCTTGCCGCCGCCGCACTGATCGCCGTGACCGTCAGCGGCTGCGGATCGGGCGATTCCACCGTCGCCAAGACACCGCAGGCAAGCACGGCCCACCCGACCGCCGCGCTCGCCGCCCCGGGACCACCCGCCGCCACCGCCCCGACCAGCACCAGCTCCGCAGCAGCCGACCCCTGCGCGGTCAACCTCAGCTCGCCCGCGATCGCGCGAGGGGTGTCGGAGCTCCCCCGCGACCCACGCAGTCAGCAGCCGTGGAACCCCGAGCCGTTGGCCGGCAACTACAACGAATGCGCCCAGTTGTCAGCGGTGATCGTCAGGGCGAACACCAACGCCGAGAGCCCCAACACCAGGGCGGTGATGTTTCACCTCGGCAAGTTGATTCCGCCGCAAGGTGTGCCCGACACCTACGGATTCAACGGGATCGACAACAAGCAATGCACCGGCGACACGGTGGCGTTGGTGTACTCCGGCGGTATCGGCTTACCCAGCGTGGTGAAGTTCCGCTGGAACGGCAACGGCGTGGAGCTCATCGCCAACGGCGTCGGCTAGTCCCGACTTTGCGCACGCTCGCGCCGAAATGAGCGCCCGCCCTGTCAGCCCGTCGGCCTACAGTTGCTGCTGTGTTCATGGCAGGTGAGAGCATCATCTACAGCGCGTCGGATCTCGCGGCCGCCGCTCGCTGTGAATACGCCCTGCTGCGCGATTTCGACGCGCGACTTGGCTGGGCTCCAGGCATCGTCGTCGAGGACGAATTACTAGCACGCACGGCTGATCTCGGTGACCAGCATGAGCGACGTCGGCTCGAGCAGCTGCGCGAGGAATTCCCCGACGGGGTCGTCGTGATCGGCCGCCCCGCCTACACCGTCGCGGGTTTCACCGCCGCCGCCGCGGCGACGCAGCGGGCCATCGCAAACAACGCTGCGGTGGTGTATCAGGCGACGATGTTCGACGGCCGCTTCGTCGGATTCGCCGATTTCCTGGTGCGTGAGGGCCAGCAGTACCGGGTCTCCGACACCAAGCTGGCCCGCTCGGAGAAGGTCACTGCACTGCTGCAGATCGCGGCCTACGCCGACACTCTGAGCCGCTCCGGTATCCCGGTAGCTCCGGAGGCGGAGTTGGTGCTCGGCAACGGTAGGGCGGTGCGCTACCGCATCGATGAGCTAATCCCCGTCTATCGGGAGCAGCGCGCGAGATTGCAGCGGCTGCTCGACGGGCACTATGCCGACGGCATACCGGTGCGCTGGGACGACGAGCAGGTACACGCATGTTTCCGTTGTCCGGCCTGCGAAGAGCAGGTGCGCGCGACCGACGATCTGCTGCTGGTCGCGGGCATGCGGATAACTCAGCGCGCCAAGCTGATCGACGCTGGAATCACCACGATCGCCGAACTGGCCGAGCACACCGGACCGGTAGCCGAGCTACCGCGTCGCACCGTTGATAACCTGGTAGCACAGGCGAAACTGCAAGTGCGCCAGCGTGATACCGGTACACCTCAGTTTGAGGTGGCCGATGCGCAGCCGCTGGCATTGCTGCCCAATCCCGACGACGGCGATCTGTTCTTCGACTTCGAGGGTGACCCGCTTTGGACTGCCGACGGCACCGACTGGGGGCTGGAATACCTGTTCGGTGTCTTCGAAGGCGGAAAGTCGGGGGCTTTCCATCCGCTGTGGGCCCATGACCGCCGCGACGAGCGCAAGGCACTGACTGACTTCCTTGCGCTGGTGGCAAAGCGGCGCAAGCGATTTCCAAACATGCACATCTACCACTACGCGTCCTACGAGAAGACAGCGCTGCTGCGCCTCGCTGGACGATACGGGGTGGGCGAAGACGAAGTCGACGAGCTGCTCCGTAGCGGGACGCTGGTCGACTTGTACCCGATCGTGCGCAAAAGCATTCGCGTCGGCAGCGAATCTGTTGGCCTCAAGGCCCTGGAGCCGCTGTACATGGGCTCGCAGCTGCGCTCCGGTGAGGTGACGACAGCCGCCGACTCGATCACCCAGTACGCCCGATACTGCCAGCTGCGCAGCAACGGCCAGCTCGACGAGGCCGCCGCCGTGCTGAAGGAGATCGAGGACTACACTGCCGATCCACCCGTGCCCTGCGCGACTGGCTGTTGATGCGGGCATTCGAATCTGGTATTACACCGATTGGCGCCCAGCCGGTTTCGGATGGCGGCAACATCGAACAACCCGACGCGCTGGCGGCCGCACTCGACGAGTTCGCCGGCGTTGCGGAGGCCTGCGCGCGCACTCCCGAACAGACGGCGGTAGCCCTGGTCGCCGCGGCACGCGGCTATCACCGCCGCGAGGACAAGCCGTACTGGTGGGCGCATTTCGACCGCCTGAACTATCCAGCTGATGAATGGGGCGACGACAGCGACGTCTTCATGGTCGACGGCGCGGCCATCGCCGCCGATTGGGACCTACCGCCGCGCGCCCGCAAACTGCAGCGGCGGGCACAACTGACCGGCGAATTGGCACGCGGCGCACTCAACTCCGAAGTTTTTGCGCTGTACGAGCCGCCGGCGCCATCCGGATTGACCGATAACCCCGATCGACGGGCGGCGGGCCGCGCCACCGTAGTCGAGGCCGACGACTGGACAGTACCGACTGAGGTAATCGTCCTCGAACGAGTACCTCAGGACGGCAATACTTTTCATCAACTTCCGTTCGCGCTGACTCCGGGCCCGCCGATTCCGACCACGGCCCTTCGGGAATCAATCCAATCCACGGCTGGCGACCTCGCCGCCGGACTGCCGCAACTCCCCCGCACCGCGCTGCTCGATATCCTGCTTCGCCGCCCGCCTCGAACCCGCAGCGGCGCGGCGCTACCGAGGACCGGCGACGCCATCGGGGACATCGCCGCCGCGCTGCTCGACCTGGACTCGTCGTATGTGGCGGTGCATGGACCGCCGGGAACGGGCAAGACCTACACCGGCGCACAGGTCATCGCGGGGCTCGTCGGCGAGCATGGCTGGCGCATCGGTGTTGTCGCGCAATCGCATGCCGTGGTGGAGAATCTGCTCGGCTGCGCGATCGATGCCGGCGTCGATCCGCTACGGGTCGCAAAGAAGCGCTACGACCGCGATGATGTCCGCTGGCAGCAGATCGCCGAGCAGGAGTACGCCGGATTCATAACAGGTACGCCAGGGTGCGTGATCGGCGGTACCGCATGGGACTTCGCCAATCCCAACCGCGTCCCACCGGGCAGCCTGGATCTGCTGGTGATCGACGAGGCAGGCCAATTCTGTTTAGCCAACACCATCGCCGTGGCGCCGGCCGCTGCCAACCTGCTGTTGCTCGGCGACCCGCAACAGTTGCCTCAGGTCAGTCAAGGTACCCATCCCGAGCCCGTCGACGGTTCTGCGCTCGGCTGGCTGGTTGAAGATCACCGCACTCTGCCCGCCGACCGGGGCTATTTCCTGGATCGCACGCATCGCATGCATCCAGCAGTGTGCGCCCCGGTGTCGGTGCTAGCTTACGAAGGCCGATTGCACTCCTACGCTGAGATCACCGCCGCCCGCGGCCTCGATGGATATCCGCCTGGCGTCCACGTATTCGAAGTCCGCCACGAGGGCAACTCAACCGAGAGCGCGCAAGAAGCCGCCGCGATTGTGACGCAGATCAAGACGTTAGTCGGCTCAACCTGGACCGACGAGCACGGCAGCCGTCCCTTGACCGCCGCTGACGTGCTTGCGTTGGCGCCCTACAACGCGCAGGTGGTGTTGCTACGCCAGCGGCTGGCGGCCG
>DAIODV010000342.1:0-4316 GCA_036746615.1 Mycobacterium sp. | reverse complement strand
CCTCGGCGTCGCCGGTCAGGATGTGTGGCTCCAGGTGGAAGCGATCGGCGACCGCAACCCGATTTACACCGACGAGGCAGCGGCCCGTGCCGCCGGACACCCGGGAATTGTCGCTCCACCGGCCATGATTCAAGTGTGGACGATGTTCGGGCTCGGCGGAGAGCGCCCGAGCGATGACCCAATGGGTCCGATCATGAAGCTGTTCGACGACGCCGGCTACGTCGGCGTGGTCGCCACCAACTGCGAACAGACGTATCACCGATACCTGCAGCCTGGCGAGCGGGTCAGCATCACGTCCGAAATGGGTGACGTGATCGGGCCTAAGCAGACCGCGCTTGGTGAAGGCTGGTTTGTCAACCAGCACATCATCTGGCGGGTAGGCGACGAGGACGTCGCCGAAATGAACTGGCGGATCCTCAAATTCAAGCCACGCGAGGAGGCCGGGTCGGCAGTCCCCGACGACCTGGACCCCGACCTCATGATGCGCCCCTCAGTGTCGCGGGACACCGCGTTCTTCTGGGAGGGTGTCAAAGCGCACGAGCTGCGGATTCAGCGCCGGACCGATGGCAGCCTGCAGCATCCGCCAGTGCCGGCGGTCTGGCAGGACAAGGCCGAGCCCATCGACTACGTGGTCGCCAGCGGTACGGGCACGGTGTTCAGCTTCGTCGTGCACCACGCGCCGAAAGTGCCCGGCCGCACGTTGCCGTTCGTGATCGCGTTGGTGGAGCTTGACGAGGGCGTGCGTATGCTCGGCGAGCTGCGCAACGTCGACTCTGCTGAGGTTAAGATCGGAATGCCGGTTAGGGCAACGTATATCGACTTTCCGGCGGGTGACAGCGGGCCGGAGTGGTCGCTTTACGCATGGGAGCCGGACGCATGAGCACACCGACGATAGAAGTCGGCACGAAGCTGCCCGAGCTGTCGTTGTATGGCGACCCTACGTTCATCATCTCGACGGCCCTGGCCACCAGGGACTTTCAGGATGTGCACCACGATCGTGACTTGGCGCAGGCCAAAGGCTCCAAGGACATCTTCGTCAACATCCTCACCGACACGGGTCTGGTGCAGCGCTACATCACCGACTGGGCCGGATCGTCGGCGTTGATCAAGTCGATTGGGCTGCGGCTGGGTGTGCCGTGGTACGCCTATGACACGGTGACGTTTTCCGGTGAAGTGACGGCAGTGGACGGCGGCCTGATCACGGTAAAGGTCGTGGGCAGCAACAGCCTTGGCGATCACGTCATCGCCACCTCCACGCTGACGATCGGGGATGCGTGATGTTGTCTGGTAAGGCCGCGATCGTCGGCATCGGCGCCACCGACTTCTCCAAGGACTCTGGCCGCAGCGAGCTGCGGCTGGCGGCTGAGGCTGTGCTGGACGCTCTCGACGATGCGGGGCTCACGCCTGCCGATGTCGATGGGCTGACCACGTTCACGATGGACAGCAACACCGAAGTCGCCGTCGCGCGTGCGGCCGGCATCGGCGAGTTGAAGTTCTTCTCCAAAATCCATTACGGCGGGGGCGCGGCGTGCGCGACGGTCCAGCAGGCGGCGATGGCCGTCGCGACTGGCGTGGCCGATGTGGTGGTGGCGTACCGGGCCTTCAACGAGCGGTCTGGCATGCGGTTCGGCCAGGTGCAGACTCGGTTGGTGGGAGATGCTAGCGCCCAAGCGGATTCGACTGCAGCGGACAATTCGTTCTCGTATCCGCATGGGCTTTCCACACCGGCGGCGCAGGTGGCGATGATCGCGCAGCGGTATATGCATATGTCCGGTGCGACCAGCCGGGACTTCGGGGCGATCTCGGTGGCCGACCGCAAGCACGCCGCCAAGAACCCGAAGGCCTACTTCTACGAGAAGCCGATAACCATTGAGGACCACCAGAATTCGCGATGGATCGCTGAACCCTTGCGACTGCTGGATTGCTGCCAGGAAACCGATGGTGCGGTGGCGATCGTGGTGACCTCGGTCGAGCGGGCGCGCGACCTCAAGCAGCGCCCTGCCGTCATCGAGGCGGCGGCACAAGGCTCGAGCCCTGACCAGTACACGATGGTCAGCTACTACCGGCCTGAGCTTGGCCTGCCCGAGATGGGACTCGTGGGCCGGCAGCTGTGGCAGCAGTCCGGGTTGAAGCCGACCGATATCCAGACCGCGGTGCTTTACGACCACTTCACCCCGTTCACGCTGATTCAGTTGGAGGAGTTGGGATTCTGCGGCAAGGGTGAAGCCAAGGATTTCATCGCCGACGACGCGGTTGAAGTTGGTGGGCGGCTGCCCATCAACACCCACGGCGGGCAATTGGGCGAGGCCTACATCCATGGCATGAACGGCATCGCCGAGGGCGTGCGTCAACTGCGGGGTACTTCGGTGAACCCGGTGCCCGACGTCGAGCACGTGCTCGTCACAGCCGGCACAGGCGTCCCCACGTCCGGCCTCATCCTCGGCTAGGTTTCCCTCTCTGCGCCGAGAGTGCGGCCAGCCGCACGTTCGCGCTCGAGGGTGCGGCCAGCCGCACCTTCGGCCAGGTGTGCACAGTTGAAGTGACAGCGGTTTCACTGGTTGCGATGCTCCCAGCGTGCACGAGCCGTTCGTCGGCAGCGAAGCCGTCGCCGCAGGGTTGTTCACCAAGTCGCAACTGGCAACGCGATGCCGCCGACTGTTCCCCGACGTCTATGTAGAACGTGACCTCGACGTCGATGCAGTGCTTCGCGCGAAGGCGGGGTGGCTCTGGACTGGACGACGAGGTGTTGTCGCCGGTTTTGCTGCCGCTGCTATGCATGGCAGCAAGTGGGCCCATGATGCGTCGGCCGTGGACTTGATTCACGACAACCTTCGCAGCCCGCCTGAAATCCGAACACACCGGAACCGCATTGAGCAGGACGAGATTGGTTTGGTGGCTGGTATACCCGTCACTTCGGCGGTGCGGACGGCGCTGGACATCGGCTGCTGGTACCCAACCATGACGGCTGTGGCAGGGATCGACGCGCTTGCCAGAGCAGTCCACATCACCGTGGCTGATGTCGAGTTGCTTGCTCGCAGATACACGGGACGGAGAGGCATTGCGCCAGCACGCCAAGCCGTCGCCCTGTTTGACCCGGGTGCACAGTCACCCAAAGAGTCTTGGCTGCGCGTCGTCTTGATCCAGGCGGGTCTACCGCGACCTCAGACACAAATCCCGGTACTCAACGAATTCGGCATTGCGATCGCATATCTGGACATGGGCTGGGAGGACGTCAAAGTCGCGGTCGAGTACGACGGCGAGCAACATCGCGGCGACCGTGCGCAATATAGGTGGGACCTTCGGCGATTGGAAATGCTGCAGCGTCTCGGCTGGATAATCGTCCGGGTCGTCGCGGGCGATCGACCCGCCGAGATCATTTCCCGCGTGCGGGCGGCGCTTACCCGCCGAGGGTGCGGCCAGCTGCTTCGCCGAGACCGAGAGCGCGGCTAGCCGCACCCTCGGCAAAAAGCGAGCCTAAACCGGGACCAGCTCTACGCCGGTGAGTACTACGGCGTTGTCGCGGGCGGGTGCGCTGACGTTGGCCAGCAGCCGGCCATCTTCCTTCCACACGGCGGCCTTGAGGGTTTCGCCAGGGTAGGCGACGCCCGTGAACCTAGCTCCGTAGGACGCGACGGCGGCGACGTCGGCGTCGAGTAACGCGTCGACGAGCGCCTTGCAGGTCATGCCGTAAGTGCACAGGCCATGCAGGATAGGTCGGGGAAACCCTGCGGCAGCGGCGAATTCGGGATCAGAGTGCAGCGGATTGCGATCGCCGCAGAGCCGGTACAGCAGCGCCTGCTGTGGCAGTATCGCAATGTCCAGCTCGACGTCCGGCGACCTGTCCGGTGCCGCGGCCCCAGCACCTGAAGGGCCCCGCTCGCCGCCGAAGCCGCCTTCGCCGCGGGCGAAGATCGACCGCCGCTGCGTCCACAGCACTGTCCCGTCCGGCGCCGTCGCTGTGGTCTCCGACCAGATGACCGCGGCCTTGCCTTTGTCCCAGATATCGGTGAACCGGGTGACAGCCTTCGCTGAACCGGACGGCGGCAGCGGTGCCGGCGCGCTCACCTGTTCACTGGCGTGCAACACCTTGCTTAGCTCGATGTCGATACCGGGGAACTTCACCGTCGGCGGCTTGGTGGCATGGAAAGTGGCTGCCACGTTGCCGAACGTCGGCAGGACCTGCGGGGTGTCGTCGACCAGATAGCGCAGCTCACGCGCGTCCATCGGGTCGGCGCCCGCACCCAATCCCAGGTGATAGAGCTGCACATCGCTACTGCTCCAAGAGAATTCGATCGGATCGAGTTCGGCGGCGAGTG
>DAIODV010000341.1:0-4329 GCA_036746615.1 Mycobacterium sp. | reverse complement strand
CCTGGATCCGTTTCAGCAGCTACTTGCCGCCGTGACCGCGCCTTACGACGAACGTCCAGGCCTCGAGCGCTACGCCAGCCCAGCTCCCGAAGACTTCGGCCCTTACCAAACCTTCTGCGGCACCTGAGCCAGCACATCTGCGCGTAGGGTGGTGGAAACAACGTAGGGGTGGGCCCAGTGGCCGTACAAAATTGGTGCGACGCACCCGAAATTCATCCATCGCAGATCCGCGTCGGTGACATCATCGGCACGCTGCGCGAAACCGAACTGCGCTATACGGTCAGGCTGATCAGCGGACCGCAGACAACTCCACGGCGGTGGACATTTTTCGGCCGCGACGACAAAGGCCTGCAGCATACGAACACGTTCGGAGAAAACGAGTTAGTTCGTAGGTACGCCAAAGCATCGTGACAAACGTCTAGCCGCGAGTGCTGGCTAGCTCCACGCAGGCGCAGCGTTAACGGGCTTGGGCGCCTTCGTCAGCTTGTTCGCTTTGCGAATTCCGTTGTCCAGCAACCCAGCCGGCGCATATTTCTTCAGCAGCGCCAGCCGCCGCGCGAAGGGTCCGGCCGGATACCGCAATTTCGGCTGACGGCTGGTCGCCGCCGTCACCACGACTCGCGCGACGACTGCGGGATCGTCCCCGTGGTGCAGCGCGTCGGTGATGGCCCGTTTGACGTGTTCGCGAACGGCCTCGTAACTGTCCAGCGGCGAATCGGCATCGGTCGCATTGGCCTCGAATGAGGTGTTGGTGTAGCCGGGTTCTACGACTGAAACCCGCACCCCGAATTCGCGAGTCTCATGGTCAAGCGACTCCGAGTAACCCTCAACCGCGTGCTTCGAGGCCGCGTAGAACGAGCCGTAGGGCGACGGCAGGAAGCCCAGCACCGAGCCGATGTTGATGATGCGCCCACTGCGCTGTGCGCGCAGGTACGGCAGCACCTCGCGGGTCAGCCGCGCCAACCCGAAGAAGTTGGTCTCGAACAACTGCTGGGCTTGGCCGATCGAGGTCTCCTCCGCGGCGCCAAAAACCCCGGCGCCAGCGTTGTTGACCAGGATGTCGATGCGCCCCGCCCGCTGAACGACCGTGGACACCGCCGCGGCGACCGATGCGTTGTCGGTGACATCGAGCTGGATCACTTCCACGCCGGCGACCGGCTGCGTCGCTCGCGGATTACGGCTGGTGCCGAAAACCTCAAAGCCCTTTTCCGCGAACGCGCTGGCTACCGCACGCCCGATTCCCGAAGAGACGCCGCTAACCAGCACCACAGGCGATCGATTTGTCATGTCCACTCCTAGTAAACCGATAGGTGTACTTCCATCCGCGGCTACGCTACACCTCTTGACGGCCGATGTAAACCGGTCGGTATACTATGGGCATGAGCAAGCAGGCGCCAAGCAAAGGCGGCCGAGGCGCACGCCAGCGCATCCTGGACGCTGCCGCAGAGTTGTTCTATCGCGAAGGCATCAACGCCACCGGCGTCGAACGACTCGCCGCCAAATCGTCGGTCTCCAAACGAACTCTCTACCAACACTTTCCGAGCAAGACGGCGGTGGTGGAGGAGTATCTGCGCAGCGTCGAGGAACGTGTCACCAATCTCGGGGACAACGCTGAGCTACCCCCGCGCGAGCGCTTACTCGCCGTTTTCCGAACGCCGACCGGGCGCGGTGGACCGTTGCGCGGCTGCCCCTTCCACAACGCTGCCGTCGAGGCCGCAGGAGCGATGCCGGGGGTTCAGGAAATCGTTCGAGCGAACAAGCGCAACTTCATTAACGGACTAGTTGAGCTGGCCAAACAAGCCGGCGCCGCCGACCCGCAACAACTCGGCAGCGAGCTCGGAGTGGTCTACGAAGGCGCGGCCGCGCTGGCTACGTCGCTTGACGACTCGTCGCCGTGGGCGCAAGCCCGCGCGGCAGCCGAGACGCTGATCGATCAGGCTGTCAGCTAGCACGTCCGTCGCCAGCAGACGCAGAATCGCACGTTCGGGCACCGAATCGTGCGATTCTGCGTCTGCTCGCGCAATCTAGCGCGCGCCGCGCACCAACCGGCCCGGCCGCGCTCCAGTGTCGATGCCATCGCGGCGGGTAACAACGCCGTTGACGATCGTGGCGTTATAGCCCGACGCACCCTGGACCAGCCGGTTGCCACCAGCCGGCAGGTCATAGGCCATCCGGGGAGCATGCAGAGTGATCGCATCCATGTCGATCACGTTGACGTCGGCCCGCTTTCCGATTTCGATGACACCGCGATCGGAGAGCCCGAACAGCTGCGCGGTATCACGTGATTGCTTGCGGATGACGTACTCCAGCGGCAGCTTCTCGCCGCGGCGGCGATCACGTGCCCAGTGAGTCAGCAGGAAGGTGGGATTCGACGCGTCACAGATCATGCTGCAATGCGCGCCGCCGTCGGATAGCCCCACCACGCCCGCAGGATGCAACAGCATCTCCCGGATCGCGTCGTGGTTGCCGTAGCAGTAGTTGTAGAACGGCAACATCAGCATCGACGTGGCGTCGGCCTCGAGCATCAGGTCGTAAAGAGTTGCCAGTGGATCCTGGCCGCGCTCGGCGGCAATCTTCTCGACGGTGCGATCGTCGGTCGGCTCGTAGTCGGGGGGATCGCCCAGCGCATACAGTCGGCCAAGCGAATATTGAGCAAGAGCAAACATGTTGTCGAACAACTTATTTGGGTCCGCCGGCAGATCTTCCTCGGACAGGATCGCAGCCTTGACGGCGGGATCGGCGAGACGCTGCGCGAGCTCTTCCCGGCTGCATTCGGCCTTGAGCCGACGGAAAGTGGGGCGGTGGGTGAATGCGTGATGCCCGGGGAAGCCGAACAGCATGCCGAACGGCCGCGCGGCGATCTGAGGATACAACCGACTGCCCGCGGCGTGGGCGGCCGCCGAGATGTCGAGTTGTTCGCGCCAAAGATCCGGGGCGGCGTCCACCTGGATCATCCCGAACGAGATCGGCCGGTCGATCTCAGCGCCGAGACGTTGCATCCAGTCGAGCTCCTTCTTGGGCGCGATGATGTCCTCGCCTGCCACACCTTGGGGAGCCAGCTCGAAAACCGCCTGGCCACCGGCGGCCATCGCCCGGCCAAGCCCGAACAACTCGTCCTCTGCGGCATAGGTTCCGGGAACCGGCTCGCCGTCGATCGCGCGGTGACCGAGGGTGCGCGAGGTCGAGAAGCCCAGTGCGCCCGCCTCGATGGCCTCCTGCACCAGGCGCGCCATCGCCGCAATGTCGTCGGGTGAGGCTGGCTCGTTGCGGGCCCCGCGCTCGCCCATTGCGTAGGCGCGGATCGCGCCGTGGGCGACCTGGCTCCCGACGTCGACAGCGAAGTTCTGCTTCCCGACGACGTCGAGATATTCGGGGTAGCTCTCCCAGCCCCACGAGATGCCTTCGGTAAGTGCGCTGCCGGGTATGTCCTCGACGCCCTCCATCAGGCCGATCAGCCAGTCTTCTTTGCCCGGTCGCACCGGCGCGAACCCGACGCCGCAGTTACCGGTGACGACGGTGGTCACGCCGTGACTGCTGGAGGGCTCCAACATGTCGTCCCAGCTGACCTGGCCGTCGTAGTGGGTGTGGATGTCGACGAATCCGGGCGCGACGATCTTTCCGGTCGCGTCGATGGTCTCGGCGGCCTCACCTTCCAATGGCGGGGTTCCCGGCCCTCGGCGTCGAATTTCGACGATTCGGCCGTCTTTAACCGCGACGTCGGCGTCGAATCGGTGGGCACCGGTTCCGTCTACGACGGTTCCGCCCATGATTTTGAGGTCGAACACGAGTACACCCTTTCTGGCCAGCCGCTACAGTGGCCAATGTAACACCGTTACAGACGCAAGGGGAATGCTTCGAATGACCCAGGTCACCCCAGACACCCGACGCGAGGACGCGATCGGCACGCCGCCGCAACGCCCCACCCTGGTACCCGCGGAGCGGTACTACTCCCCCGCGTTTGCCCAGCTTGAGGTGCAGCGGATGTGGCCAAAGGTGTGGCAGATCGCCTGCACGGTCGACCACGTCGCCGAGCCGGGTGACTATTTCGAATACCGTTGCGGCCCTTACTCGGTACTCATCATTCGCGGCAATGACGGGATGCTTCGCGCTTTTCAGAACGTGTGCCGCCACCGCGGTAACTCGCTGTGCGCCGGCTCGGGTGCCGGCTTGCGCGAAGTGCGCTGCGGCTACCACGGCTGGACGTGGGATCTGTGCGGCGTTCTCAAGCGGGTGCCGAACCGCAAGGGATTCGGGGCGTTGCGGATGTCCGACTTTCCGTTGTTGGCGGCCCGATTTGACTTTTGGGAGGGGCTCGTCTTCGTCAACCTC
>DAIODV010000340.1:2972-4335 GCA_036746615.1 Mycobacterium sp. | reverse complement strand
TGGAGGAAGTCCAGCGTCTGCTCCAGGCGTTGCGGGGGCGCTTCCCGCAGTTGCCGGGTGCCGAACGGTAGCTGACGTCAATTAGTCAGTGCCCGAATCGGATTGCGCTCAATCTTCTTCCAGGATCAGCGCCATCTCCGGACAGGCTGCGACACCGTCACGAGTCGCCTGTGCATCCTGCGGCCGCACCTCGTGTTCTTCGAGGATGGAATAGCCGGACTCGTCGATGGGAAAGAGTTCCGGATCGACCGCATAACACTGCGCGTGCCCAACGCATTTCGATTGTTCGAGACGAACCTTCATCGAGCTGCCTTCCCTCGGCCGGACACCTGCCGATTCTAGAAGACACTTACCATGTTGAAAGCCGCGCGGCGGCTAACGAAGACAACGGACGACGGGAAGAGCGCGGGCATGACCACCCCGAATGAAAGCCTCTACGGAGACTTTCACCTACCGCGCCTTGAATACACGTCCTTACCGATGAGCGCCGACCGTGGCGTCGGGTGGAAGGTCCTGCGCGACGCCGGGCCGGTGGTGTTCATGAATGGCTATTACTACCTCACCCGCCGCGAGGACGTACTGGCCGCTTTGCGCAACCCCAAAGTCTTCTCGTCACGGCTGGCGCTGCAACCCCCGGGCAGTCCGATACCGGTAGTTCCACTGGCTTTCGACCCGCCAGAACACACCCGGTACCGCAAAATCCTGCAGCCGTTCTTCAGCCCGCACGGATTGAGCAAGTCGCGACCGGTCGTTGAACGGCATGCCGCCGAGATGATCGGCGCCCTCGCCGACCGGGGTGAGTGTGAGGTGATGAAAGATCTTGCGAACTTGTATCCCTTCCAGGTGTTCCTTGATCTCTACGGTTTGCCGTTGGAGGACCGCGACAAGCTGATCGCCTGGAAAGACGCCGTCATCGCCGACAAGCCCTACGTCAGCCCTACGGATATCGCGTCGCCGGCGCGCGAGCTGTATGAGTACCTCACGGACATGATCAAGCAGCGTCGGCAAAACCCGGGCTCCGACATGTTGTCTGCGGTGATGGCCAGTGACGGCAATTTCACCGACCTTGAGCTGCTTGGCATGAGCCACCTGCTGATCCTGGCCGGGCTGGACACCGTGACCGCGTCGATTGGCTTTTCGCTGCTGGAACTGGCCCGCAGGCCGGAATTGCGCACCATGCTCCGCGACAACCCGAGGCAGATCCGGGTGTTCATCGAGGAGATCGTCCGGCTGGAGCCGTCGGCGCCGGTGGCCCCGCGGGTTCTTACTGAGACCGCCGTCGTCGGCGGCATGATGTTGCCCAAGGGATCGTCGGTGCACTTGTGTATGGCCGCGATCAACCGCGACGGCAGCGACTCGATTT
>DAIODV010000340.1:0-2962 GCA_036746615.1 Mycobacterium sp. | reverse complement strand
GAGCTTGTCATGGACGGTAAAGTGCACCGGCACTGGGGATTCGGCGGAGGACCCCACCGCTGCCTGGGTTCCCACCTGGGCCGGATGGAGCTGACGGTGATCGTCGCCGAATGGCTCAAGCAGATCCCCGAGTTTCACCTGGCCCCGGGCTACGAGCCCAAAATCCGTTTTCCCAGTAAGACTTTCGCGCTCGAGACCTTGCCGCTGATTTTCGACTGACTAGATATGCCGATCGGTCGATCAGCGCGTCGGCCTTGGCGTAGCCGGCTCAGGTGGAGCGGCCGGCGGCGGAGGCGGCACTTCGACCCCCGGCGGCACCTCGCCGACATGCGCAGCTACCGCAGGAATTTCGATCGTCGCGCCTTGCTGGCCGCATTCGTTGCTGTTGACCGTGACGGTCATTGTGCCTCGCAGCGCGCCGTGCGATTGCTCCAGCCGGATCGACTGTGTGGTGGATTGTTTGGCCGGCGTTCCGTTCGGTCCCAGGCAGGCGAACAGCACCTTGTCCGGGCGCGACTGCCAGGCACCGTCGCGGAAATCGAGCACCAGCGGCTTGTCACCACCTGCTGGGCTCAGGTGGTCTTTGTCGTCGAGCATGATCCCCGTCGCAACGCAGGCCGTGGGTGTGCACGAGGTGCGAAAAGCCCACCAGGTGTTGACATTTGGCGGTTGCGGGTCTGGGGTGCTGTCGTACGTCTGCTCTTCGCGATTGACGTCGACGCGGTAGGACCCGTCGAGCGCTTCCCCCGGCCCGGGAAAGTTACGGCTGCTGGTGGCCGGTGGGGCAGCGGCGGCTGGAGCGGAGCTTCGGATCGCCGTCAGCGGGCCGGTGGCTTGTTTGGGCCCAGTGTCGTTGTTGCGACCGATCACGATGCCGACGCCGAGCAGCCCGGCGCACAGCGCCGCCGCCGCTGCGCCCAGCCCGACCACCCAGGGCCACCGACGACGCCGACGCGCCTGCGGTGTGCTGGACCCGTCGGCGCCGACCGGCTCTGCGGTGGCGGCGTGATGCTGCGCGAGACGCTGGACAGTTCTCGCCCAGGCCGGGAAAACGCCGGACGAAGCAGGTTCACCCGTTGCCGGCGCAGTCTCGGGCACGTCGTCGGGATAGTCGACGACGGTGAGGTAGGCCTCGGGACTGCGATCACCGGTCCACGCCCCAGCGCTGTAGCTGAGCGCGTCCGCGAACGCACGACAGCTGTGAAACCGATCGTGCGGGTCTTTGGCCAGCGCGGTCGCAAGGATGTCGTCCAGGCGGGCGAGGTCGGGCCGCCGAGCCTGCAGGCTTGGCGGCGCCGCCGTCAGATGTTGGCTGATAACCGCGACCGGATTCGACTGTTGGAACGGTGGCGCGCCGGTGAGCAGGTAGAACGCGGTGGCGGCAAGGGCATACTGGTCGGCGCCTCCGTCGATGTCCGAGCCCGTCAATTGTTCGGGCGCGGCGTAGGCGACCGCTTCACCGGTGAGATCGGGCGCCGAGCCGACCTCTCGGGCTAACCCGAAGTCGGTGAGGAGTATTTGTTGTTCGCCGTCGGCTGGGCTGGTGAACAGGATGTTTGTGGGTTTTACCTTGCGGTGCAGCATGCCTCGGCTGTGCGCATAGTCGAGCGCGTCGGCTACTGCCGTGATTGTCGCGAGCACCTCGCCGGCGGGCATCCCCGTCGGGAACCGGTTAGCGATGAGCTGCGCCGCACTGGTGCCGTTGACGTAGTCCATCGTGACCAGGAGCTGCCCGTCGGTCTCACCGCGATACTCGACCTCGAGAATGTGCGGGTGGTACAGCGTGGTGGCGATGGGGGTTTCCCGCATGAACCGATCGCGGAACTCACGGTCGTCGGTCAGCGACGGCGATAACACCTTCAACGCAGTCCATTGCGGTAATCGCGGATGCTGGGCCAGGTAGACGTCGCCCATCTCACCGGAGCCCAATAGTCGCAAGACGCTATACCCAGCAAAGGTCGCGCCGCTGGTCAACGGCATGCCCAGATACTAACGGCAGCGCATGAAAGCCGGTGTTGCCGCAACATTTGGTCACCAAAAGTTCAGTGGCCGGTTAGCCGCGAGGAACGTAGGCGGTGGCTCGCATATCAGCGGATATTTTGCTGGACCCATGTCTAACGACGCGGTGCCGACCTTATTCGCGGCTAGATTTTTATGCGCTGCAAGACCCGGTTTAGCGTTGATCCCGGCGACGAGCCGTTGAGTCGCTGTCGCGCCGCAGACCGTTGGCTCGTTGGGAGCGTCTGATTTACGCAGGTCATGGGCGCCTGCCCCATGCGTGCCACCTTCCCCGAAGGGATAGTTGTTACTCCGCCGTTACCGAAGATGAACAGTTGTTGCCGGATGGTGAACAGTTGCAAACACCCGGTTTCACCAGCGGCAAGGAGCCCAGCGCCCGTCTATTGTCATGCACGGGCATATTGCTGAAAACGACCGAGGAGGGAAGCTAAATGTCGTTTGTAACCACACAGCCGGAGGCGTTGTCGGCAGCGGCCGGCAGCCTGCAAGGCATCGGTTCGTCGGTGAACTCGCAAAACGCGGCCGCGGCGGCCCCGACGACGGGCGTTGTCCCGGCTGCAGCCGACGAGGTTTCGGCGCTGACGGCGGCCCAGTTCGTCGCGCACGCGCAGATGTATCAGGCGGTGAGTGCCCAGGCGGCGGCCATCCACGAGATGTTCGTGAACACGCTGGGCACCAGCGCCGGTTCGTATGCGGCCACCGAGGCCGCCAACGCAGCCGCGGCGGGCTGACGCTGTCAATGAAGTCCGTCTCACTGCGGTGGCAGCCAGGTAGCGGGAAAGGGGGGATCAGCCGTGTGTCTCAGGTCGGCGGTTACCTCGGGTAACCGGTCCGGCTATCAGAATTCCTATTGCAGTCGACCACTACTCAATCAAGGAGACAAGTAAGTGCCTACGCGTTTTATGACTGACCCGCATGAGATGCGGGCGATGGCGGGCCGTTT
>DAIODV010000339.1:0-4336 GCA_036746615.1 Mycobacterium sp. | reverse complement strand
GCACCCGCGGCGGCGGAAAAGAAGATCAGCAGCGTGATGTGGACGATCACCTGCACCGATTGTTGTAGCGCCACCGCGGTGGTGGCGCGCACGGTGCTCATGCCGCCCTTTTGTAGCAACCGCACACTGAGCGCGAGTCCGCCGACGCCGGCCGGGGTGGTGGTTGCGGCAAAAGTGTTGGCCACCTGCGTGATTAGGATTTTCCAGTATGCCACGGCACCGCTGGCGCAGGCCCAAAGCGTGCCCGCCGCACCGACATACGTCATCGCCGAGATGAAAAGCCCGAGCAGCGCCCACCAATAGTTCGCCCTGCCAAGCTCGTTGAAGAACGTCGGCACCGTGCTGATGAATGGATAGGCGACATAGACCAGCGCGCCGAGCAGCACCAGCTGCACAAGCTGGCTGCGGGTGAACCGGGTGATGGTCTCGGCCTGGATCTTGTCGGTATGCGTCTGGCGCATGACCGCCGCGCGGCTTCGGGAAATGACAGCGCCGGGATCATTGACCGAAGCCCGAACACGTTTCGGCACAGCTGATTTCGTGAGCCGACGCGACGCGGTCAGTACCGTGTCTTTGCCCAACGCGTCGATGGCCGCGGTGACAGCGCTTTCCGCGCCGTAGAGCGCCGAGGTCGTCACCAACAGCTGGGCGATGTCGGATTGCAGTTGGTTGTCGGTGGCGCCGTATTCGGCGCTGCCGAAGCCACCGAACAGGACGGCGCCGTCGTCGACGGTGATCACGTCGGCACGCAAATCGCCGTGCGAGATCTGCTGCTCGTGCAGCGTCCGAAGCGATTCCCACACGCGGGCCACCGGCGTCGTCGAGCAGCATTGCTTGAGCGACGTTCCGCGAATGGGCTTGTGCGCGTACATGGTCCAGCCGCGCTCGAGTGCGCCCACGGTGATCGTCGAGGTATTGGCCACACCGCGGCCATCGATGGCGATGGCCATCAGCGCGCGATGCTCGACGGCGCGGCGCATCGACGCCTGAAAAGGTGCGGCCTCACTGCGGCGCAGCCGAAGCTTGCCCCACAGCTGGCGCAGCGCGCCGCCGCTGCTTTGATGCGGCCCGTACAACTCGACGACCGTGTCGCCGTTTGAACCGTCGGATAACGCCGAGAGCGTGAGCGGCCCGGCGCCGGCGGGCCGCACCACCGTCAACCCGGACACGACCAGTCCGCGTTTGGTGAGCGCGCGAACCACGCCGTCGAGCGGGACTTCGAGCGCGGGGGTGCCGCTGATCAGCACGACAAGCGCGCCGACGAACCAGCCCACGGACAGGCCCAGCAGTGCGCGGGCCGGCACGACGGCGCTGACCACCAGGTGGATCGGCACGAACGCCAGCAGCAGCGTCCACCACCAGTGTCGCCAGCGCGCGGGCAGCCACGGGCCCGACACGGTGAGCACGGCGGCGAGCATGCCGATCCAGCGCGGGTCGTCGAGGAATTGGGACAACACCGTACGGAGCCGGTCGGAGAGGTCGAAGTGCCATTGCCACGCCGCGATGCGTTTGCCGCTGATCGACAGCGCGATAAACGCGATGAATGCGGCGGCGGCGTAGGGCGGCAGCAGTTTCCATTGCCGGGACAGGACCAGGCCGATCAGGATCATGAACGGCAGCGCCAAGATCGCTAAGCCGTACACCAGGTAGACAACATCGGACTGGCCCGGGGAGAGCACCCCGATGATGCGGGAGATGGCTTTCTCCAGCTTGTCCCAGCGGGTGCGGGTGACGACCGAGCTGGTGATCACGATCGCGAGGAATGCCGCAGAGAGGGCGACGCGAAGGATGTCGTTGGTGCGACGGGTGGGCGGTTGCAGCAAGCTCCCCGAAACGGTGATCTCGCGCCCGTCGACCTGCATGTTCAACGATCCCGTCTGTCAGCGGCCCGTGGCCAACATAGCCGGAGATCTACGTTATCGACCGCCTTTACGGCCAGTCCTACGCCACTTCCTTTACTGGGGGAATGTGCCAAGCGCCATCGAGAATCGACGGCTTTGTGCTAGTGGGCCAGTACAGCCGCAGCATGAGGTTGAACCGTCACGAGCGGGTAGGCATACACGTAGGCCTCGGTCGCAATGTCAATCGCTACGGACTGCGACAATGCAGGCGCCGCAGTCGATTTCACCGGTGGCGTGGGTGGATTGTTGGAGCCGCACGACGTGACGAGGCCGGCGACCGCGAGCATAGCCGTGGTGCGCTTGATGGTTGATCGCATCGCCACTCTGGTTAATAGGGTGGAGCAAGCTTGGCAAACATCGGGAAGTGGCGCACATTCGTCGTCAGCAGATCGGCGTCGATGACGATCGCGGTCGCGGCGATCAGGTAGTCGGCGGCGCCGATGCCGCTGTGGCTTTTTCGGTACCGACGGGCGAGTTGCCCGGCGACGCGGGATATCTCCTCGGTCACCTCGACCCAATGGAGGGCAGTGCAGAATTCCTCGAACGGACTGAGCTCCTTGTCTCGGATACCCGCCAAGAGCTCGAATCGTACGAGCTCACTTGCTACCAAGTCATCGTCGGACTCCGTCAGCGCCGTGAGTAGTTCGACCGCCTCAGGCGCACCACGCAAGTGGTCGACAGCGATCGTGGTGTCAATCAGCTTCACGCCAGGCCAAGCCGGCTCAAGCGATCGTTGAGGTCGCCGCGCACCGCGTCGACGTAGTCGGCACCGGTGAAATCCCGTCCCCGCCACGCGCCGGCGCTTCGCTTAAGGGCCGCGGCCCGCTCCGCCTTGCTTCGGCTTCCATAAGCGGCGTGAATTGCTCGACGGATCAGTTCTGACCGGGATGCGCCCGTTGCCTTTGCGGCGCGATCCAGGAGCTCGAGCTCCTGATCACTAAGTGTGATCTGAGTGCGCATTACATCATCTTACATCATATGATGTAACTATGGGGGAGCCCGCCCCAGTGTTCCGGTGGTCGCCGGCGCCAGGAAACCGTCACAGCTACCAGCGACAAATCCATTGCGGCGCAAGACTTGTCGCTCAGAGGCGGGCAGATCGGGCGTCCCGTCACGCCTAGAGACTCGCGGGACAGAAGTGATTGTCGCGGCGCGCCAGTCGTTCTTCGAGATCTCGGCGAGCATGGTGGCACCTCGTGTGGCAACGACGTGTACCAGCATGACGGTTGCCGGGGAATGGAAGTATTGCGCCCGTGACTACCGATGGTTAGTGATGATTCTGCCGGCTCGGTGTCCGATGTGTTGGACGCCCGGCGAACGCTGGCCGCGGTGGTCAAGGCGCCGTGGTGGATGCAGCCGGTCGCCGTCGTTGGCGGCGCCGCTGCGATGGCGGCGTTCACCGCTGGCGGATTGACCGGGACGGGGTTCGCGACCGCCGTGGTGATCATGTTGGCAACGATCTACGCGCCCATTTTTGTGGTGGTGCGGCGGCGCTTGGCGATGGGTGTACGGCTGCGTCGCCATCGACGAACGACGCGGCGGTGGCTACTGGCCTGGCTGGTGTTTTTTGTGTTTGTCGGCACGGCATACGGCTTGATGTGGGTGCTGCCGCTGGGAACTCCGCTGGCCTACACGGTGGAATTCCTTGCCGCCGCGGTCATTCTCGGCAGCTACATGGCGATCAGCACCCGCGACCCGGTCGGGAATGACGCTGGGCGTTTGGTCCTGGCCGAAGACTATCCCGGCCAGTTCGACCAGCTCATCGCTTCCCGGTTGCGATTGAAGTTGTGCGTCAGCGTGGCCGCGATCGAGGAGATCGAGCTGGGTTTGCTCGCTCATTGTCTTGGGCAGCCCCGCGATGCCTTGATTCCCGACATCGCTGAACTGGCTAGGGCGCAATATCTTTGGGGCCGGCACGACGCTGGACGCGACTGGGTTGCGTTGACGCCCGATGGACGCACCAGGTATCGCCGTCACTTGGCCGCCCTGCTCGCAGGTTCTTAGCGTTGCTCACAGAAACCGCGCGTACCCTCCGCGGGTGGCGTGCTGGTGAGTGGGAGGAAGTGAACGTGCCGAGAACCGATAACGACAGCTGGGAGATCACCGAAAGTGTGGGTGCGACGGCGCTGGGCGTGGCGGCGGCCCGCATGGCGGACACCGAGAGTGAGGATCCGCTGATCGACGATCCGTTCGCGCGGGTGTTCCTGGAGGCCGCTGGCGATGGCATGTGGAGCTGGTTCGGGTCTTCGGAGTTGCCGCCCGAGATTGTCGAGGCCGACCCGGACGTGCCGTTGCGGATGCAGGGCATGCGCGACTACATGGCTTCGCGGACAATGTTTTTCGACGAGTTCTTCCTCGACGCGACCGAGTCCGGGGTGCGGCAGTTGGTGATCCTGGCGGCTGGCCTGGATTCGCGGTCGTGGCGGTTGCCGTGG
>DAIODV010000338.1:0-4376 GCA_036746615.1 Mycobacterium sp. | reverse complement strand
CGTACTTCTGGCCGTCGTCCACGTCGTCTTTTTGGCCAAGCTCTTTGAGCGCCAGGATCTGTTCGGTGAGCCACTCGATGTCGTCGTCGATACTGATCCGAGGGGCGTTATCTTCCATGTCGGCAACCATGGTCCTCCATTGCTGCGCTCACACGTGCGCTTTGGCCACACTCACCACTAGCGGCGTCCCTTTAAACGTCAGATACACCCGGTGCGGCCCGACGGCCATGCCCGACAGAGGCGCCGAGCGTTGCGATTCCGGGAGAGCTGCTCGGTAATTGGTAGTACGCAGCACCGGGATGATGTCGCCCTCGAAGCGCATGAAGCTAACCGTCTCCAGCGCTACCAGCTCCCGGTCCGTGGCTGCGTAGATGCGGGTGTCGTCGCTGCCGATCCGCCGGGCCTGCGACGGCAACTGGGTCGCGGCCCGCACCTTCAACCCTTTCCCGGCGCGCCGCAAGTCGACGCAATAGATCATGTCGTCGTTCGGGCGGGCCACATAACTGCGCGTCACCGCGGCGCCATCGCCCGCCGCGGCCGCGACAGCCATGTCCATCCATCCCAGCTCCTCGGGCGGCGAACCAGGTCCGCGGTAGAAGCGGATACCCGCTGGGCCGTAGACGTGGTAATCGATGTCGCGCCCGCGGTTGGCGCCGTCGATCGTGTTCGAGGGATCGCCGGGGACCTCGGCCGTCGGGAATTTCCGGAAGCCGTACTCGTCGACGGGAGTCACCGACGATCCGTCGGCCGACAGTGCCAGCAAAATCCGCATGCCGGCGTCTTCGGACAGGTAGGCGGGCGCAGGTCCGGCGTCGATCTCGTCGACCTGGCGCAACGTGGCCAGATCGAGCACCGCGACCTTGCCGCGCTGCGGCTGCGGCACAAAGACGTGCCCGTCGTTCTTCTGGCTGATCTGTAGATTGCGACCCGCCGCCATCGGCGGCGAGAACCGCGTCGTCGCGTCCGAGCGCAGCAATTGCTGACTTTGGCGACTCGACCGTCATCGGTGATCCCGACCAGGGCATCGTCGCGATAGGAATACACCGGATCGCGCAGCGGCGCGCCCACTGTCATAACGCTGACCTCGGGTGAGGTCTCCACCGCCGTCCCCGGCGCCACCATGCACCCGGCTACGGCAATAGCAGTGATCCCCAGCGAGAGCCACCAGCGCTGCGATTTCACTCACAAGCAATACCCAAGAATCAGCCCTGGTTACACCTAGGCTTTGAGTATGGGCACTAAGGCCGCGAAGGAAGTTGACTTCGATCGTCTGGCGCAGGCACTGGGTGACTACCGGTTCGCCTATCTCGTCACTGTTGACGACGACTACCGGGTACA
Organism: Mycobacterium sp.; assembly: GCA_036746615.1. Lineage (GTDB taxonomy): Bacteria > Actinomycetota > Actinomycetes > Mycobacteriales > Mycobacteriaceae > Mycobacterium. The sequence goes on along the minus strand of DAIODV010000338.1, from coordinate 3,038 downwards.
TACCGTGACCGTCGAACCTCAATTGCGCGAGCACGTGTTGGACGTCGGGCTCATCGGCGGTAGAACGCGCGGAAACGTCGAAAGTCGCAGTGCCGTCACACTATTGTGGCCACCGCGCGAGCCGGATGGTTATTCACTGATCGTCGACGGCCAGGCTGAAGTGACCGATGTCACCAAATCCGATGGCACGGCTGCGCTTCGGGTGGTGCCGACGCGAGCATTGTTGCACCGCAACGCCGATCCGAGCACTCCAGGGTCGGCGCAAGGCTGCCTGCACGACTGTGTGGTGTTCTCCAAGCCGTAAGCGAGTTATACGGCACTTCACAGCTACGACCTGCGGTTTTACCACCTCACCACAGCATTTTGCGCGGTGACAGGTCGAGTTGATCTTGGCGTAACGAACGCCGTTGGACATGGAAACAACTGCACGCCACCATGGGGTCCGATCGCCGCGAGTCGCGGAGTTCTGCTGCGGGGGAAGCAGGAAGGTGGAATGGACACGGTGGCCACGGTGTGCGGTTACTGCGGCGTCGGCTGCGGTATGGACCTGCACGTAGCCGACGGCGTTGTGACGAAGGCCACTGGCCGCCAAGATCATCCCGCTAACCGAGGCCGACTGTGCACCAAGGGCACGACCACCGCGGACATGCTGCGCGCAGGCGGCCGATTGACGACGGCTCTGGTCCGTTCGGAGCGCGGCGCCGAGCCCACACCAACCGCGGTGGACGCCGCCATCGAGACGGTCGCGGGCCGGCTGTCGGCGATCCGCGACCAGCACGGGCCCGACGCGATCGCGCTCTACGTGTCGGGGCAGATGTCGATCGAGGCGCAGTACCTGGCCAACAAGCTCGCCAAGGGGTACCTGCGGACCCAGTGGATCGAGTCGAACTCGCGGCTATGCATGGCCAGCGCCGGCACCGGTTACAAGCAGTCGCTGGGCGCCGACGGTCCGCCCGGCAGCTATGACGACCTGGACACTGCCGACCTGTTTTTGGTGTTCGGCTCGAACATGGCCGACTGTCACCCGATCCTGTACCTGCGGATGATGGACCGCGTCCGCGACGGCGCGATGCGGGTGGTCGCCGCCCCCCGCCGTACCGCCACCGCCGCCAAGGCGGACTACTACCTCCCGGTGCGCCCGGGCACCGACCTGGCCCTGCTGAACGGGCTGCTGCGGCTGGTGCGCGACGCAGGTGGTGTGGACACCGACTTCGTGGCGGCCTACACCGAGGGCTGGGAGCCGCTGGACGCCCTGCTTGACGAGTATCCGGCCGATCTCGTCGCCGACATCACCGGCGTCAACGAAGCGGATCTGCGCGCCGTCGCGGAGCTGATCTGCGGCACGAAGAACTGGGTGAGCCTGTGGACAATGGGCCTCAACCAGTCGACGCACGGCACCTGGAACACCAACGCGCTGTGCAATCTTCACCTCGCGACCGGAGCGATCTGCCACCCCGGCGCGGGCCCGTTCTCGCTGACCGGCCAGCCGAATGCCATGGGCGGTCGGGAAATGGGCTACATGGGCCCTGGCCTGCCGGGGCAGCGCTCGGCCCTGGATGCCGCCGACCGGACGTTCGTCGAACAGCGTTGGGGCCTGGAGCCCGGCACCATCCGCGCCGAAGCCGGCGCCGGCACCATCGACATGTACCGGCGGATGGCCGACGGCGAGATCCGGGCAGCGTGGATCATCTGCACCAATCCCGTTGCCTCGGTGGCGAATCGGGCCTCGGTGATCGCCGGTCTTGAGCGCGCCGAGCTGGTGGTGGTCCAGGATGCGTTCGCCGGTGTGGAAACCGCCGAATACGCCGACGTGGTCCTGCCCGCGGCGCTGTGGGCCGAGGCCGACGGGGTGATGGTCAACAGCGAGCGCACGCTCACCCATTGCGCCCCTGCGATGGCCCCGCCCGGCGAGGCAATGCCGGACTGGCAGCTGATCTGTCGGGTTGCGACCGCGATGGGATATCCCGGCTTCCAATTCGACTCCGCCGCAGATGTTTTCGCCGAACTCGCTGGTTTCCACAATCCGCGCACCGGGTGGGACCTGCGCGGCGTGGACTACCAGCGGCTGCGCCACACGCCGGTGCAGTGGCCCGCTGCGCCCGGTTGCGCCGACCGCAACCCGATCCGGTACCGCAACGACGGCGTCAGCCAGGACCTGCACACCGCCGAAGACGGCACCGTCCCCGCGCTGGCCTTCCCGACACCGAGCCGTCGTGCCCGGTTCCTGCCGCGGCCATACCTGCCCGCAGCCGAATTGCCCGACGACGAGTTCCCTCTCGTGTTCACGACGGGCAGGCTTGCGCACCAATGGCACACCATGACCAAGACCGGAAAGGTGGCCAAGCTCAACAAGCTCAACCCCGAACCGTTCCTGCAACTGCATCCCGAGGACGCCGAGCGGCTCGGCGTGAGCGACGGCGATCGGGTCGAAATCCGGTCCCGCCGCGGCCGGGCGGTGCTGCCGGCTGCGGTCGACGACGGCGTGCGCCCGGGCGTGTGCTTTGCCCCGATGCACTGGGCCGATGCATTCGGACCGGACCTGGCGGTCAACGCGGTGACCAACGACGCCGTCGACGCCGATTCGCTGCAGCCCGAATTCAAGGTGTGCGCGGTTGCGCTGAGCGCCGTCGAAACGGAAGCTCGCAGCGCAGAACCCATGTCGGAGGTTGCGATGGCCCCGATTGATGCGCTCGCCGAGGCGCTGGGCCCGCTGCCATCGCCCGCCGCGCTCAACGCCGACGAGCAGCTGTTTCTGTCCGGCTTCGTCGCCGGTGTGCGTGCGAACCCGCCCACCGATCAGGTGCCGACGCTGCCGACCGCGACACCGCTGGCCCCGGCGAACCGGGCCTGGGTCGACGGGGTGCTGGCCGGGATCTTCTCCCGCACAGCGGGATCGACCGCGCACGCGTCCGTCGCCAGCGTTCCGGTCGCGACAGTGGTATGGGCGTCGCAGACCGGCACAGCAGAGGAATTCGCCACGACATGCGTCGAACGGCTCAACGATGCCGGCCTTGAACATGTCGACGATCTCGCCGCTC
>DAIODV010000337.1:2486-4394 GCA_036746615.1 Mycobacterium sp. | reverse complement strand
CTGCTGCCGGTGCGGCACGTCCCCGGCCGGCCCAAGCCCTGGCGGCGCGGGGTTGCGGTCGCACTGGCTGGTGTCATCGTGGTGGCGGCCGCGACCGCGACCGCCCTCGCCGTCGCTCGCTCCAAGCACACGTCGCCGCCCCCGCGCCCGGCTCCGATAGCACCGGTTCCGATCGGGGGCCTACCCGGATTGTTGCCCAGCGCCGACGGCCTCAGTGCTGCGCTGGGCACCACGGTCACCGTCAAGGACGTCACTACCGCCATCGGGGGCGATTCCGACTCGCTTGACAGCCAAGACTGCGCCGGCCCTTGGATGGCTGGACAGCGAGCCGCGTACCGCGGCAGCGGCTGGCAGGCGGTGGCATTGCAGACGGCCGAGCAATCCCAGCGCGCCACCCTGCCCGGCGGAATACCGGCGCCGGCGGTGGACTCCTATGTTGCCGTCGTCAGTTTCCCGGTGCCCGAGCTCGCGTCGCGGTTCCTCGACAGACAGAAGCCCGTTTGGCAACAATGCGTCGAACGCACGGTGATCTTCTCCGGCGGCGACAACATGCGTGTGCCCGACCGTTTCGGCACTTTCGCCGTCGCCGGCGGCAATATCCTTACCATCAGCCACCAGATGGCAAATCTGCAGTTGGCGTGTGGACGTGCCCTGACCGTGCGCAACAACATTGCCATCGATGTCGCCGCCTGCAACTCCGCAAAGCCCGTCGACGCTGCCGTAACCGTGGCGGAGCAGATCGCCGCGAGGGTGCCGCACTAATGCCAATGCGTCGTCGACGCCTGCACATTGGCTCGGTGGTGCTGGCGACATCAGTGCTGACACTGGTGGTTTCGTGTTCCAAAGCAGTTGGTGGAAGCGCGGTCTACGAGCCAGCTGATCCGCGCTCGGGTTCGGCGCCGGTGCGTGTCGCCCAGCTGCAGTCGCTGGTGTTGTCGATCGCAGATGTCAGTAAGCTACTGGGGTTTTCGGACCTGACCCCGATCGACGTCCCGGCGATCCGCATGCCGCCGGCCGGCGTGTTGTCCGATCCCGCTTGCGGCACGGTCATGCAGACGGGGTGGCTACCGGCCTATCGCGTGTCGGGAAACATTGGTGCCAGTGGTTTGGTCGCCGGTGATCCGCACGAACGTCAGGTCAGCGAAACGGTGGCCGCGTTTCGCGATCCCGCAGCGGCCCGGGCATTCACCGGCACCCTCATCCGGCAGTGGAAGAGCTGCGTCGAACGACCGATCACGCAAACCGCCGTAGGTATGAAGGTGAACTTCATGGGCTTTGGCCCGAGCCGTTCCTACGGCGTGGACGTGCTGTTGGTGCGCCGCGAAGGCGGCCGCGGCTACGCGTGTTCGCGCGCCATCGCGGCCAGCTCCAATGTCACTGCCGATGTGGACGTGTGCGGGCCCGACGAAACAGTGGTCAACCAGCAATCTGCCCGCCTTACCAACGCGATCTTGGCCCGGACACCCGCCTGACGGGCGCCGCCCTAAGGCTTCTCCACCTGTTCGTTGTAAGCGCTGGTCGAGCGGCCCAGCGCGGCGACTTCGGCGTCCATGCGGGGCAGCAACTCCACAGCGGTTTTGGACACCGCGCCCTCGCCGACCGGAGTCGACAGCACCGGCTTGAGCCACCGGAACCACCGCACCCAGCCCGGACAGTAGATCCGGTGTTTGCGGTGCTCGATGCCCTTCACGAAGGCCGCCGCACAGTCGTCCACCGACGTGGTCTTGTTTAGCGGGAAGGGCAGCCGGGCCAGCAGTTCGGTGAATGACGGCAGATCGGCCTTGCTGTCGCGGACCAGGGCCGTGTCGATCCAGGACATGTGTGCCGAGCCGACGGTGACCCCGCGACCGGCGACCTCGAGTCGCAGCGCGTTGGCCAGATGCTCGACGCCCGCCTTCGACGCGGCAT
>DAIODV010000337.1:0-2476 GCA_036746615.1 Mycobacterium sp. | reverse complement strand
CCCCGGCCCGGCCGCGAACGCGGCCAGCGACGAGACGATCAGCACGTAGCCGCGGCGCTCGATCACCGACGGCAGCGTCGCGCGCACGGTGTGGAAGACGCCGAGCACGTTGACGTCGAGGACGCGCCGGAACGCCTCGGGGTCGACCTGAAGCGCCGATCCGTAGCTGGCGATGCCGGCGTTGGCGATCACGACGTCGATACCGCCGAACTTCTCCACGGCTTGGTTTGCCGCGGCCTGCATGGCGGCAAGATCACGCACGTCGGCGGTCGCGGTAAGGACGCGTGCGTCGCCGCCGAGCTCGGTCGACATCGCCGCCAGCGCGCCCGCGTCCAGGTCGGTCAGCACCAGGTTGGCGCCCTTGGCGTGCAACCGGCGGGCTACTTCGGCGCCGATTCCATGGCCGCCACCGGTGATGAAGACAACTTGCGAGTTCACTGACGTCATGGCCGCAACCTACAGGTCCACTCCCAGCAGCGCATCCACCGCGGCGGCCACCGCCTTGGGCGCCTCGGCATCGTGACCGCCGTATTCCAGCGCGTCGGTCGTCCAACCATCAAGTGCGGCAAGCGTGTTGGGGGTATCCAGGTCGTCGGCCAGATAGCGGCGCACCCGGGCGATGACGTCGGCGGCATCCGGCGCTGCCGACAGTGCGGTCGCGGTGCGCCACCGATGCAGCCGTGCATTGGCCGCGTCCAACACGTCGGCGCTCCAGTCGCGGTCGGACCGATAGTGGCCGGCCAGCAGACCCAGTCGAATCGCCGAGGGCTCGACGCCCTGGGCGCGCAGCCCCGACACCAGAACCAGGTTGCCGCGGCTCTTGGACATCTTGTGCCCGGCCAACCCGATCATGCCCGCGTGCACGTAGTGGCGCGCGAATCGCCGCTCGCCACTGACACATTCGGCATGGGCAGCGGTGAACTCGTGGTGCGGAAAGATCAGATCGCTGCCACCGCCCTGGATGTCCAGCCCGCTGCCGATCCGGCTGAGCGCAATCGCGGCGCACTCCACATGCCAACCGGGCCGCCCGGGACCGAACGGCGACGGCCAGCTCGGCTCCCCAGGCCGCGCCGCGCGCCACATCAGCGCGTCAAGCTGGTCGCTCTTGCCCGGTCGGTCGGGGTCGCCACCGCGCTCGGCGAAAAGAGCCAACATGGTGTCGCGGTCATAACCGGATTCGTAGCCGAATTGCAGTGTGGCGTCGGCGCGGAAGTACACATCGGGGTACTCGGGGTCCTCGACGATGTAGGCAGCACCCGAGGCCAGCATCTTTTCCACCAGTTCGACGACTTCGGCCACCGCTTCGGTCGCGGCGACGTATTCGCGCGGCGGCAGCACGCGCAGCGCGGCCATGTCATCGCGGAACAGCGAGACCTCACGGTCAGCCAACGCGCGCCAGTCGATCCCGTCGCGGTCGGCCCGCTCGAACAATGGATCGTCGACGTCGGTGACGTTCTGCACGTAGTGCACGTCGTGTCCGAGATCCAGCCACAGCCGCTGGATCAGGTCGAAGGCCAGGTAGGTAGCGGCGTGGCCGAGGTGGGTGGCGTCGTACGGCGTGATCCCGCACACGTACATGCTGGCCGTCAGTCCAGCTGTCACAGGACGCACCTGCCGGTCGGAGGTGTCATACAGCCGCAACTCCGGGCCGCGTCCCGGCAGCGTCGGTAAGGGTGCCGGAGGCCAGGACTGCATACCGTTGAGCGTAGAGCGTGCGTCGGCTCAGCCGGCCAGCCGGATGGCACCCGTGTTGGATGGCGGCGACCCGCTGCGCGCGGCTACGCCGCGCTTGCGATCGCCGCCAGCAGCAGGTCGGCGAGTTCCGGGCGACACATCAGGAAGTCGGGCAGATACGGGTCGGGCCGGTTGTACACCAGCTCGGAACCGTCGAGCCGTGACGCGTGCATCCCCGCGGCCAGGATCACCCCGGCCGGCGCCGCCGAATCCCACTCCCATTGCCCGCCGGCGTGGATGTAGGCGTCGGCGTCGCCGCGCACGACCGACATCGCCTTGGCGCCGGCCGAACCAATCCGCACGAACTCCACATCGAGCCGGCGGGCCAGGTAATACAGCACCGCGGGCGGACGGTGGGAGCTGGCGGTAATGCGAATCGGCCCGGAGTGCAACTCGCTGGGCGCGGTGACGGTGTCGCTGCGGTGTAGCTCGCCCATCGCCGGCAAGGCAACCGCGGCATCAGTGATGGCGCCGTTGGGGCCGCCATGGCGCTGCCACAACGCCACATGCACCGCCCAATCGTCGCAACCCGGCACTGAGAACTCGCGAGTGCCGTCCAAGGGGTCGACGATCCAAACCCGATCGGCACGCAGCCGGAGCAGGTCGTCATACGCCTCCTCGGACAGCACCGCGTCACCCGGGCGCTCGGCGCGCAGCCGACGCAGCAGTAGCGAATTGGCTTGGGCGTCACCGGCATCGCCGAGCATCCACGGGTGGTCAAAGCCGACGTGGTCGCGTACCG
>DAIODV010000336.1:0-4427 GCA_036746615.1 Mycobacterium sp. | reverse complement strand
ATCGGCTTCCTCATGTTCGCCGGCGTGGTCGCCTTCGTCGTACCCGCGACCGGCCGCATCCACATTGCGCTCGGCATCGTCTTGTTGGCCTGGTTCTGTTTTTACCTCTTCAAACTGAGCCTCGGCGACGTCGAGGAACCCGAATTGGTCGGAACTGCCGCGGCGCTGGGAGCACTTCCGGACCGAGCCCGCCGCATTGTGGTGTCCACCCTGTTCATCCTGGCCGCATCGGTAATTGTGACGTGCGCAAAACCGTTCGCCGAGAGCCTGATTGACGCCGGCACGCAGCTGGGCATCGACCGCTTCCTGCTGGTGCAGTGGCTGGCGCCGCTGTCCTCGGAGGCACCGGAGTTCATCATCGCCACCATCTTCGCGGCCAGAGGCAAGGGCGCGATCGCGATCGCGACATTGATCTCGTCGAAAGTCAACCAGTGGACGCTTCTGGTCGGCTCATTGCCGGTGGCCTTCGTGCTCGGCGGCGGGGGCTCGTCGATTCAACTGGACGGCCGCCAAATCGAAGAGATGGTCCTCACCGCTGTGCAGACATTGATGGGCGTGGCGTTGATCCTCGGCCTACGGTTCCGCCGCTGGGCGGCCTGGGCGCTGCTCGGCTTGTTCATCGTGCAATTCCCGATCACCTCGACCGAGGGCCGGGTTTTCCTCAGCGCCGCCTATGCGGTGGTGGCTGTCGGCGCGCTAATAGTCAACCGAGCCCAACTGGCGCCAACACTGTTGGCGCCGTTTGCCGGTCGCGCCAAGGTTCACGGGGGACATCCGCATCAGGCTGAATTAACCAGCCCTTGACACCTGTCAAGTTTGGCGGCGGTACAGTCTGCGCATGCAGATCCGTGAGCACACTTCCGGTCAGGGGGGCGCCAACAAGCCCGCCATCGTCCTCCACCCCTCAGGCACGGTCGTCACCTTCGACGAGCTGGAAGCCCGCGCCAACCGGCTGGCGCACTACTTTCGCCGCGCGGGTCTGGTCGAAGGCGACGCCGTCGCGATCCTCATGGAGAACAACGAGCACATCCACGCCGTCATGTGGGCAGCCCGGCGCAGCGGCCTGTACTACGTGCCGATCAACACCCACCTGACCGCGCCCGAGGCCGCCTACATCGTCGACAACAGCGCCGCCAAGGCAATCATCGGGTCGGCCGCGTTGCGCAAGACGTGCGAAAACCTCGCCGAGCACCTCCCTGGTGGTCTGCCTGCCGTGCTGCTGATTGCCGATGACGACCTCGACGGCTGGCAGCGCTATCCGGAATGCGTTGCCGATCAACCGGATACGCCGATCGACGATGAGCGCGAAGGTGATCTGCTGCAGTACTCGTCGGGAACCACCGGTCGGCCCAAGGGAATCAAGCGCGAACTGCCGCACGTCACGCCCGCCGAGGCGCCCGGCATGATGTCGGCACTGGTCGGGTTCTGGATGCATCCGGATGCGGTGTATTTAAGCCCGGCGCCGCTGTACCACACTGCGCCGTCGGTGTGGTCGATGACCGTCCAGGCCGGCGGCATCACAACGGTCGTCTTAGAGAAGTTCGAACCCGAAGGCTGCCTTGATGCGATTCAGCGCCACGGGGTCACCCACGGCCAATTTGTGCCGGCAATGTTCACCCGAATGTTGAAACTTCCCTCGTCAGTGCGTGATTCGTATGATCTGTCCAGCCTGCAGCGGGTGATGCACGCGGCGGCGCCGTGCCCGGTGGAGATCAAGAAACAGATGATCGACTGGTGGGGGCCGATTGTCGACGAGTACTACGCGTCTTCTGAGGCGATCGGGTCCACGTTGATCAGTGCCGAGGAGTGGTTGGCGCATCCTGGCTCAGTGGGCAAGCCGATGATGTGCCAGATCCACATCCTCGACGAGAACGGCAACGAGTTGCCACCAGGCCAAGCCGGCGAAATCTATTTCGAGGGCGGCTTTTCCTTCGAATACCTCAACGATGCGGAAAAGACAGCGGCCTCCCGCGACACCCACGGCTGGGCCACCGTCGGCGACGTCGGCTACGTGGATGAAGACGGCTATCTGTACCTGACCGACCGTCGCCATCACATGATCATCTCCGGCGGCGTGAATATCTATCCGCAGGAAGCCGAGAACCTCCTGGTGACCCATCCCAAAGTGCTTGACGCCGCGGTGTTCGGCATTCCCGATGACGAGATGGGCCAAAGTGTCAAAGCGGTGGTGCAGACCGTCGACCCGGCAGACGCCACCGACCAACTCGCCGACGACCTGCTGGCCTGGCTGCGAGACCGTTTGGCGCACTACAAATGTCCGCGGTCGATCTCGTTTGAGGCGCAGTTGCCACGCACCGACACCGGCAAGCTGTACAAAAACGAACTGGTGAAGAAGTACTCAGTGTGACACTGCGCATCGTCGACGTGTCGGAGCCGGTCTCCGACGTCGACGCTGCGCCATTCGCGGTTCCAGTGGTGGCCGTTGGGCCGCTGCGCCGCGCGTCCGAATTCTGGCTGGAGCAGGCAACATTCACCCTGACGGAGGATGACACCCTCGACCGCAGGGCAATCACCGTGCTGTCGGTCGATTCGGCGATTGCCGATCTGTCCGACCGGGTGAATCGCTGGCCGATGGCCTCCGCCGTCTGCGACGACGTGCTGCGGTCGATGGACACGTCGGCGCCGGCGTTCGCCGGCGTGGTGGCCGAGTCGCTGGCCTACTCCACATTGCAAGGCGGTCCAGAGTTCGCCCGATGGCTGGCTGAACGCGGCCCGGCACGCATGCCCGAGATCGCCGATCCGGTGCAGGTCCACCGCGACGGCAACACACTGCGGATCGCATTCAATCGGCCGCAACGCCACAACGCGTTTTCCACCGATGCCCGCGCCGCGCTGCTGGAGGTATTGACTGTGGCGCAATGGGATTCATCGATCGAGGAGGTGGTGCTGACGGGCAACGGCCCGTCGTTCTGCAGCGGTGGCGACCTCGCCGAATTCGGCACGTTCAGCGATCCGGCGAGCGCGCATCTGGCCCGTACCCGCAACAGCCCGGCGCTGATGCTCGACGCGCTGACCACTCGACTGGGCAAGGCGTGCCGCGCCGAGGTACACGGCCAGGTGCTCGGCAGCGGCTTGGAGATGGCGGCGTTTTGCGGTCACGTGGTGTGCGCGCCCGACGCGGTTTTCGGGTTGCCCGAGCTGAGTCTTGGTTTGATCCCCGGAGCGGGGGGCACCGTCAGCGTGACGAGGCGGATAGGACGTTGGCGCACAGCGTATTTAGTGCTGAGCGGGTTGAGGATCGGCGTCGATACGGCGTTGAGCTGGGGGCTCGCCGATGCGAAAAGTTAACGGAGGCACGTGATGGCACACAAGGCAACGGTGGAGCTCGTGCTCGACTGCGCAGAGCCGACGACGCTCGCGAAGTTCTGGTGTGAGGCACTTGATTACCGGGAGTACTACACCGACGCGACGTTCGCTGTGCTTGTTCCCAAAGAAGGCATTGCGTCACCGCTTTTGCTTCAGGGAGTGCCAGAACCCAAAGTCGGCAAGAACCGCATGCACCTAGACATCGTGGTCGACGACGTCGAGGCCGAGGTTCACCGGCTGCAGGCGCTTGGCGCTCGTCGCATCGACGATGGCGTGCAAAACTTCGAAGGCACCCAATGGGTTCGGATGTCTGACCCCGAACAGAATGAGTTCTGCGTGTCTACCGGCGTGGAGTGGTAAGTCCTGCGAGCCGTTAGATTCCGCCGCGGGATACCAGTTGTGCGGCGATGACGTTGCGTTGGATTTCGTTGGTGCCTTCGCCGACGATCATGAGGGGTGCGTCGCGGAAGTAGCGTTCGACGTCGTATTCGGTGGAATACCCATAGCCGCCGTGGATGCGGACGGCGTCCAGGGCGATTTCCATGGCGGTTTCGGAGGCGAAGAGTTTGGCCATGCCGGCTTCCATGTCGGCGCGTTGGCCGCTGTCGTAGCGTTCGGCGGCATAGCGGGTGAGTTGGCGTGCGGCGGTGAGTTTGGTGGCCATGTCGGCGAGGTAGTTGCCGATGGATTGGTGCTTCCAGATCGGCTGGCCGAAGCTTTCGCGTTGTTGGGCGTAGGCCAGCGCGTCTTCGAGGGCGGCGGTGGCCACGCCCAGGGCGCGGGCGGCGACTTGGATGCGGCCGGTCTCAAGGCCCGTCATCATCTGCGAAAAACCTTTGCCCGCGACACCGCCGAGAATCGCCGACGTTGGTGTCCGGTAGTTGTCGAAGGACAGCTCGCAGGATTCCACACCCTTGTAGCCCAGCTTGGGCAGATCCCGCGACACCGTCAGGCCCGGCCCGTGCTCGACGAGCACGATCGAGATGCCCTTGTGGCGCGGCCTGGCGTCCGGATCCGTCTTGCACAGCAGGGCGATCAGCCCGGACCGGCGCGCGTTGCTGATCCAGGTCTTGGACCCGTTGATCACCAGGCCGTCGGCG
>DAIODV010000335.1:2118-4431 GCA_036746615.1 Mycobacterium sp. | reverse complement strand
ACAGTGGCTTTCGAGGCCGGCGCATGTTTGGCGATGTTGGCCAGCGACTCTTGGGTGATGCGGTAGAGCGCCAGTCCCACCGTTGCGGAGACCTGATCGGGCGCACCTGTGGTCACCAAAGCGACCTGAAGCCCTGCCTGCGCGAAATCGTCGATCAGATCGCGGATATCGCCAATCCCGGGCTCGGGGGCCGTCTTTGACGGACCAGACTCAAGCAGCCCGACCGTGCGCCGGATATCGGCCATCGCTTGGCGACCCAGCCGCTCGGCGTCGGTCAATGCATCCACCGCGTCGTCGATATCGCCATCTCGTTGCAGCGCGCGGCGCGCCCCGGTGACATGCAACAACGTGACCGAAAGCGAATGCGCGATAACGTCATGCACCTCACGCGCGATACGCCGCCGCTCGTCGGCGGCTGCATGCTCGGACAATTCGGCCTGCATTTCCTGCTGCTTGACCAGCAACTGCGCCTGGATGCGCATCAGTGCCCCGACCAGCCAACCCATCGCAACGAAACTCAGGTACAGCGCGAGCCCGTCGAGCCGGTGCGTAGCTGACGCCACCACCAGCAGAGCCACGCCCGAGCCGAAGGCAAGGGACGCCCACACCAGTCCGGCCAGGCACGCGACGGCTCCTATCGTCATCACCAACAGCAGCGGCGCGAAGTCGCTCGCAACTGGTGTGGACGTCGCAAACAGCAGGATGGCGGTGGCCGTCCATGACGTCAGCCAGACCAGTCCCGCTTTGTACTTGACGCCCATCAGGAAGAAAAAGAGGAAGGGTAAAACAGCAAGTAGCGCCGCCACGGCGGCGGTAGGCAGGTCGGCCCCGCTGCGCTGCAGCGTCGACCAGATTGAGATCAACATCGTGGCCGACACAACCGTGATGATGAACTTCCAGGAAAACCCCGGCGGCATGAGCTCATCACGCAGCCGAAGTCGATTGCGCACAAACTCGGTCACGCGCATCATCGGCTCATCGTAGAAGGGATCGGCATCGAAAACATCCTGCCGCGGGCGGAGCTGGCCTCCTACTGCGGTAGGACCTCGAAAACCGGACTGCGGCACGATGTCCAGGCCGGAGAATATCCATAGCGTCGTTGTCATGACATGGCAAGAACACCACGAGCGGATGGCCTTCATGGCCGACCTGATTGATCGGGCCGCCGAAAATCCCGAAGCGGCATTAGATTTCAACGGCAGCACGCCCGACGTCGAGCGGCTGTTCGGCAGCGAGGAGCACCTGCTGCTGGCGCTGCAACAGCGCTGGGTCACGGCTCTGACCGCACGCCTGGGCGACGACATCTCCGTCGAACAGGCCCGCGCCGAGCTCACCGGTCGCCAGCCGGGGCTGCGAGCCCTGTTGGACGTGGCCGCGCGGCGTTCGGTCCGGGTGCGGACCGTTCAGCGTCATGAACAGACCGTTGCCTGAGCTGCTTGCACCCACCGCGCGGTTCACCAGCCGCTACGCCGCGGCGGTGGTGCTGGGGTGGATCGTGCTGGCCGCGGTGGGAAACCTCGCAGTGCCCCAACTGGAGCGGGTCGTCGCCACGCATGCCCGGTCATTCATGCCCGCCGCGGCGGCCAGCGCTGTCGCGGCGAAGCGATCAGCCGAACTATTCGGCGACGCACCCAGCAACAACCTCAACTACATCGTGCTGCAACGTGATCAGCCACTACATTCGGCCGACCGGCGCTACTACGACAGCCTGGTCACCGCGCTGCGCGCTGACACCAAACACGTCTATTCGATCACCGACTTGTGGTCGGACCCTGTCACCAAATCGGCGGCGCAAAGCAGCGACGGCGGCGCAGTCAACCTCATGCTGCGGTTGTCGGGGATGTTGGGGACCTCGCAGGCCAGCGAGGCTGTCGCCGTCGTCCGGGCGACGGCGGCTCGTCTCGGACCACCGCCGGGCTTGCACGTATATGTCACCGGGCCGGGCAGCACGCTCACCGACGAGTTCGCCGCGATCGATCACCAGATGTTGTTGATCACGGCGGCGACGGTGACGGTCATCATGCTGCTGTTGCTGATCGTCTACCGTTCGGCCGTGGCCGCGGCCATCCCGTTGATCTCGGTGGGCCTTGCGCTGGCCGTGGCCCGCCCCGTGGTGGCGGCATTCGGCAATCACGGCCTCGTCGAGGTTTCGCTGTTCTCGGTCGCGTTAGTTGCAGCGATGATCCTTGGTGCGGGAACCGATTACGCGATCTTTCTGATCGGTCGCTACCACGAGGGCCGTCGACGGGGAATCGACCATGCCACCGCGCTGGTTGATGCGTATCGCGGCGTGGCGCCGGTGGTCATCGGCTC
>DAIODV010000335.1:0-2108 GCA_036746615.1 Mycobacterium sp. | reverse complement strand
GACCATGGCCACTGCATTAGCGTGCTTAAGTCTGGCGCAGGTCGCTATGTTCCGTAGCACCGGAATACCCTGTGCCATAGGGGTTTTAGTCGCCATGTTGGCTGCGCTGACGCTCACGCCGGCGTTGATCGGTCTGGCCGGCCGGCGCGGCATGCTGGAGCCCCGGCCGTCGGCCATCACGCGGCGTTGGCGGCGTCTCGGCGTGGTCGTCGCTCGCTGGCCGGGACCCGTACTGGTGGCCAGCGGCGGGCTGATCATCATCTTGATCTTGCCGCTCATCAGCATGCGGACCGGCTGGAACGAACCGGCGGCGACCCCGGCGGCCGCCGAATCCAGCCGTGGTTACACGGCGATGGATCGACATTTTCCGGCCAACCGGCTACTACCTGACGTGGTCACGGTGCAGGCCGACCACGATCTGCGCAACCCGGCAGGGTTGATCGCCGTCGAGCGAATCACCAAGCAGATCATGGCCATTCCCGGCGTCCGGATGGTGCAGTCGGCCAGTCGACCGGCGGGCACCGTTCCCGAGGAAGCCACCCTGAGCTATCAGGCGGGAGTACTCGGTCAGCAGTTCGGCGGCGATATCGACGGCCTTGTCCAACGGTTGCGGCGCATCGGTGACCTGGACGGGACGTTGTCGCAGATGACCGCGGCGGTGGACCAGCTGAGCCACGGGATGCAAGGAAGCGCCACTGGTCTACGTGAAATCGGTTCGGGTGCAGACGATATGCGCTCTGGCATCGACGGCTTACACCGCAACGTCGATGAGGTGTCCGGATATCTGGCTCCTTTGCGCAACTTCGTCGACGCCACTCCGGATTGCGGGGCAAACGCGATCTGCTCGCTGTTATCACGCGTCGTCGAACCGGTCGACAGCGTGGTGCGGAGCACAGGCGAATTGTCCAACGGCGCAGGCAAATTGACCAGCGGCTCAAGCACCGCGACGACCGCGTTCGCGGGTTTGCCTTCGACGCTGCAGTCGATGCGCGACGTGCTGGAACAGGCTAAGGCGGCGACTCGCGACCTGCGGGACGTCATCAATTCGATTGCACCGCAGATGCGCCAGCTCACGGACTATTTGCAGGAGATCGACGCCGGCTTCCGCGGTAGCGCCGCGGGCGGCTTCTACCTGCCCACTCGCGCGCTGTCCGACCCTCGGTATCGGGAAGCATTGAACGACTTGGTATCTCGAGATGGCCACTCGACGTATCTGGTGGTCTACGGCGACGGGCAGGAGTGGGGCGCCGACGGCGCACAGCGCGCCCGTCAGATCCAGGCCGCCGTCGCCGAGGCCACCAAGGAGGGCACGCTGACCCCGGTGTCCGTGGAGTTGGCCGGGGTGGGCCCGGCTACCCGCGACTTGCAAAGTCTTGTGCACGGCGACATTGTGCTGCTTGTCGCGGCGACGCTTGCGCTGATCTTTCTGATCGTCGCGGTGATGCTGCGCAGTCCGGTGGCGGCCGTCGTGGTGGTCGGAACGGTCATCGTGTCTTATGCCTCTGCTCTGGGGGTCAGCGTGTTGATCAGCCGGGGGCTGTTTGGCCAGCCATTGCATTGGGCCGTCGCGCCGATGGCGTTCATTGCGCTGGTCGCCGTTGGTGCTGACTACAACCTGTTGTTGGCAATGCGGATCAAGGAAGAACTTCGGGCCGGGATCGGTACCGGCGTCATTCGTGCCTTCGCGGGCACCGGCGGGGTGGTGACGACGGCCGGCATCGTCTTCGGGATCACGATGTTCGCCTTGGCGGGCAGCACGGTGCTGTCCATCGAGCAGGTCGGTATGACTGTCGGGATTGGGCTGCTGCTCGACACCCTGATTGTGCGGACATTCCTGATGCCGTCACTGGTGGCGCTATTAGGACGCTGGTTCTGGTGGCCACGCGTGCCCAGCCGTCGAACCGGCCTGCGGTCGACTACGACCTCAGCTAACTGGGCGACACGCCGAGCGGGGTCGGCGCTGTCAGCGTGACCTGGGCTTACGGTGTGAATGTGCTGGATCTGGAACCGCGGGGCCCGCTACCGCCCGAGATCTACTGGCGACGCCGGGGGTTGGCGCTGGGCATCGGGGTCGTCCACTCCTTTCTGCAGAGTCTCGGCGTAGCCAT
>DAIODV010000334.1:0-4439 GCA_036746615.1 Mycobacterium sp. | reverse complement strand
GGCGGCGGTGGGTACGCTGTGGCCCGGCAGGTGTGCGTGACGACGCATCACATCGACGCCTATCACCGCCGCCACCGCGAGCAGCACGAGCGTCACCACGACCGATACCAACAGGGCCGGTGACAGCCGGCGTCGGACTTTCGCCGGCGCGGATCCCGGTGGCGCGGCGGCAAGCGTTGTCGGCGCCGAGGCTGCTTGGGCGGCAAGCGTGTTCGCCGCCGCAGCGTTCGGCTGGCCGGTCAGGGCCGCCGCGAAATCCGAACACGTCGGATAGCGATCACCGGGGTCTTTTGCCAGCACTGTGGTGATGACGTCGTTGAGTTCAGCGAGTTCGGGCCGACGTTCGCCGATCAACGGCGGCGACGCGGAGAGGTGTTGAGTGATGACAACCGCCGGATTGGAGTTCTGGTACGGCGCTACGCCGGTCAGCAGGTGAAAAGCGGTGCAGCCAAGGGCGTACTGGTCAGCCCGCCCGTCGATATCAGAACCCATCAGTTGTTCGGGCGCCGCGTAGGCCGTCGTCCCGACAACCATGTTGGTGGCGGTCAGACCGCTGATATCGCCGACTTCTTTGGCAATGCCGAAGTCCGCCAACAAGATCCGCCGCGTGCGCGGATCGGCGTCAGTGAGCAAGATATTGGCGGGCTTGACGTCTCGGTGCAGCAGTCCGCGCTGATGCGCATAGTCGAGCGCGTCAGCGACGGCGCTGACAATCTCGAAAACCTCGTCTTTCGGCAGCCCGGAAGGATAGCGACTACGCATCAGTTCGGCGGCATCCGTTCCCTCGACGTAGTCCATCGACAGCCACAACTGCCCCTCGAACTCGCCGCGGTCGTGGATGCCGACGATGTGGGGATGCCACAACTCCGCGGCGATGTCGGCTTCGCGGCTGAACCGCTGCCGGTATTCGGCGTCCGCGGTCAGGGCGGCAGGCAGCACCTTGAGCGCATCTCGGCGCGGCAGCCGCGGGTGCTGGGCCAGATAGACCTCACCCATGCCGCCGGCACCCAATCGCCGAATGATCGTGTATCCGGCGAACACATCGCCTTCGTCGAGGCCCTGGTTCAGCGGCATGCGAGCATGCTACAAAGGCGCCGGTTAGCTGCGGGCCTTTAACGTCTGCAAGGCCTTGTCGGCGTGCGAGTTGAAGTTGAGCTCGCTGGAAATCACGTCGAGCACCTTGCGGTCGGTGTCGATGACGAACGTGGTCCGCTTGACCGGTATCAGTTTGCCGAGCAGGCCTCGTTTGACCCCGAACTGCGAAGCGACCGCTCCGTCGGCGTCGGACAATAGCGGGTAGTCGAAGCTGTGCGTGTCGGCGAACTTGGCCTGTTTCTCCACCTGGTCGGTACTGATCCCGACTCGCTGTGCGCCAACGGCGGCGAACTCGCCGGCCACGTCGCGGAAGTGGCAGGCCTCGCGCGTACAACCAGTTGTCATGGCGGCGGGGTAGAAGAACAGCACCACGGGTCCATCCGACAGTAAGTTGCTTAGCCTGCGCGGGGTCCCAGTCTGGTCGGGAAGCTCAAAGTCCGCCACGGTGTCACCGGTTTTCATGGCCGTTACGCTACGCCGGGCGTCAATGCGGCATCTGGGAAGATGGACGGGTGCACGCCAACCTCGCCGCCGCCACCACATCGCGGGATGATTTCCGCGCGCTGGCGGCCGAGCATCGCGTGGTGCCGGTGACCCGCAAGGTCCTGGCCGATGCCGAGACCCCGCTGTCCGCGTATCGCAAGCTGGCCGCCGACCGGCCGGGCACCTTCCTGTTGGAGTCAGCCGAGAACGGCCGGTCCTGGTCCCGGTGGTCATTCATCGGGGCCGGTGCGCCGTCGGCGTTGACGGTCCGCGACGGCGAGGCCGTCTGGCTGGGCGCAGTGCCCCAGGATGCACCTACCGGCGGGGATCCGCTGCAAGCCCTTCACGCCACGTGCGAGTTGCTGGCCACCCCCACTTTGCCGGGGCTACCGCCGTTGTCGAGCGGCATGGTCGGTTTCTTCGCCTACGACCTGGTGCGACGGCTGGAACGGCTGCCTGAGATGGTCGTCGACGACCTCAACCTGCCGGACATGCTGTTGGTACTGGCCACCGACATGGCCGCCGTCGATCACCACGAGGGCACCATCACATTGATCGCCAACGCCGTGAACTGGAACGGCACCGACGAACGGGTCGACGAGGCGTACGACGACGCCATTGCACGGTTGGACGTGATGACCGCCGCGTTAGGACAGCCGCTGCCTTCCACGGTCGGCACGTTCAGCCGGCCCGAACCGCAGTACCGCGCGCAGCGCACCGTCGAGGAATACGGAAAAATCGTCGACTACCTCGTCGAGCAAATCGCGGCGGGGGAAGCGTTTCAGGTGGTGCCCTCGCAGCGCTTCGAAATGGATACCGCCGTCGACCCGATCGACGTCTACCGGATGCTGCGGGCAACCAATCCAAGCCCCTACATGTATCTGCTGCACGTACCGAATAGTGTTGGCGGAACAGATTTTTCGATTGTCGGATCCAGTCCGGAGGCACTGGTCACCGTCAACGACGGGCGGGCGACCACGCATCCGATCGCGGGAACCCGGTGGCGGGGTCACACCGACGAAGAGGACCAGCTGCTGGAAAAGGAGCTGCTGGCCGACGAGAAGGAACGCGCCGAGCACCTGATGCTGGTCGACCTGGGTCGCAACGACCTGGGCCGCGTCTGCGTGCCCGGCAGCGTCCGCGTCGAGGACTACAGCCACATCGAGCGCTACAGCCACGTCATGCACCTGGTGTCGACGGTCACCGGGATGCTCGCCGAGGGGCGCACCGCCCTGGACGCCGTCACCGCCTGCTTCCCGGCCGGGACGCTGTCCGGCGCCCCGAAGGTGCGGGCCATGGAGCTGATCGAAGAGGTGGAAAAGACCCGACGCGGCCTGTACGGCGGCGTCATCGGCTACCTCGACTTCGCCGGCAACGCCGACTTTGCGATCGCCATCCGCACTGCCCTGATGCGCGACGGCACCGCCTACGTGCAAGCCGGCGGCGGCGTGGTGGCCGACTCCAACGGGCCTTACGAGCACACCGAGGCGACGAACAAGGCGCGCGCAGTGCTCAACGCGATCGCCGCGGCGGAGACGCTAACCGCCCCGGATAGCGATGGCTGACCGGCTGACCCTCCGGATAGGACAGGCCCTGCTGGTGGTCGCCGCCGCCGGATTATGGGCGGCATCGCGGCTGACCTGGGTCGATCTGCGGACATTCGACGGGTTGGGCCCGCCAAAACTCACCACGTTGTCCGGTGCCGCATGGTCATCGGCCCTGGTGCCGCTGGCGCTGCTGCTGTTGGCCGCCGCCGTCGCCACGTTGGCCGTGCGGGGCTGGCCGCTGCGCCTGCTCGCGATGCTGGTGGCCGTTGCCAGCCTGGCCACGGGTTATCTGGCGATCAGCACGCTGGTAATGCCTGACGTGGCTGTGCGCGCAGCCGATCTCGCGCACGTCCCGGTGCTGTGGTTGGTGGGCAGCCAACGGCATTACCCCGGTGCGGTGATCACCCTGGCGACCGCGGTGTGCACGCTGGTCGGTGCAGTGCTGCTGATGCGGGCGGCGACGTCGGCCCGCGGTGCCGATACCAAATACGTGACGCCGGCGGCCCGCCGGTCACTGCAGCGGGACGACAAGAGCATGTCCGAACGCATGATCTGGGACGCCCTCGATGAAGGGCATGACCCAACCCAAGACCCGACCGATGATCCGCGACACGAAAGTTGACAGCGAGGGTCGGTGACGAACGGCGTGCCTACGGTCGCTACCCTTCCAGGGACGCCATTGTTCTGCTGGCAGCCCCGCGGAAGGAACCGACAGGCATGAGTTCGGCAAGCGTGCTCGACTCCATCATCGAAGGAGTCCGCGCCGATGTTGCCGCTCGTGAGGCTGCGGTCAGCATGTCCGAGATCAAGGCGGCCGCAGAGGCGATGCCGTCGCCGCTAGACGTCTTGGCGGCGTTGCGCGAGCCCGGGATCGGCGTTATCGCGGAAGTCAAACGCGCCAGCCCGTCAGCGGGACAACTCGCGTCGATCTCCGACCCAGCCAAATTGGCGCGCGCCTACGAGGACGGCGGCGCGCGAATCATCAGTGTGCTCACCGAACAGCGACGCTTCAACGGCTCGCTGGATGACCTGGACGCGGTGCGCGCAGCTGTGTCAGTTCCGGTGCTGCGCAAAGACTTTGTGATTGGGCCCTATCAGGTTCACGAGGCGCGCGCTCATGGGGCCGACATGCTGTTGCTGATCGTCGCGGCGCTCGAACAGCCTGTGCTGGAGTCGATGTTGGAGCGTATCGAGTCGCTGGGGATGACGGCACTGGTCGAGGTCCACACCGAGGAGGAAGCCGACCGGGCACTGAAGGCCGGAGCGCGGGTGATCGGTGTCAACGCCCGCGATCTGCGAACGCTACGAGTCGAT
>DAIODV010000333.1:0-4459 GCA_036746615.1 Mycobacterium sp. | reverse complement strand
CAGGTCTTGATGCTCAGGAGTTATCGCGATCGGCATTGGTCGCCTTCCGTTGGGACTTCTCCCGCCAATCTAATAACCGGTCGGTTGGTTGACTACATGGGCTAGCTGCTTGCCATCGCGCAGCCGGCGGCAGTTGGCGACGGCCTCCACCAGATAGCGCTGCATGGTGTCGACGGTGTACCAGGTGACATGCGGGGTGAGCACGACATTGTCCAAGCCGAGCAACGGGTTGTCCGCCGCCACCGGTTCGACGTCGAAGACATCCAGACCCGCGCCACCCAACCGCCCGTCGCGCAGCGCGTCGACCAAGGCGCCTTCGTCAACGACCGCGCCACGCGAGGTGTTGGTCAGCACCGCGCCGGGTTTCATCCGGGCCAGCGCGGCGCGGTCCAGCAAGCCGCGGGTGTCGTCGGTCAACGGCAGGTGCAGCGAAACGATGTCGCTGGCGGCCAGCAGCTCCGGCAGCGGGCGCCAGCCTGGCAACCCGTCATCGCGCGTGCTGGTATGCAGCACGGTCGCGCCCATCGCGGCGACGATGCCCGCCACTTGTTTGGCGATGTTGCCGTAGCCGACCAGGCCAACCGTGCAGGCGCCGATGTCGCGCACGGTTTCGCCCAATTCAGGGTCGGATGGCCAGCCGCGACCCTCGCGGGTGGCCCGGTCCAGTGCCGGCAGCCGGCGCAAAGTGGCCAACATCAGCAGCACCGTGCCTTCAGCCACCGATGCCGCGTTGGCGCCGGGCATATTGGCGACGGCGATACCGCGTCTGGTGGCGGTGTCGACATCGATGGTGTTGACCCCTGCACCGAACTTGTGGACCAGCCGCAGTCGTGGTGCTTGTAGCAGGTCGGCACCCGAAAGCGGCCGGAGCACATGCCAAATCACGTCGGCGTCGGGCAGCTCGCGATAAAAGGATATTTCGTCATGGTCGGGACACCACCGGATGTCCAGCCAATCAGTCTCCGGCGCAAGAAATTTCAACACCTTAGGACCGGGAACGAAATGAGCAAGAACCCTCAACGCCACCGCTTGGCAATCCATTTGGCGATGGTGTCAGCTTGCTCGCTGCGCGCTCCCGGCGTGGTGAAGTAGTGGTCTGTGTTGATCGCGCACAGCGTTTTGTCGGTGGTGCCCAGCGCGTCGTAGACGCGTTGGGCATCTGATGGGAACACGCCGGTATCTGCCTCGGCATTGATTACCAGGGCAGGGCAGGCGACGCGCGACAGATGCGGCTCCGCGCGGGTCGGGGCGGTCCGCAGACTCCACATCGTCAGCCAGTTGCGCAACGTGCAGGCGGCGGCGATTCCATACGCGGAACGATTGGCCTTGGCCGGCACTCCGGCGTAGCACGTATTCGGCGGGCGTTTGGTCGGCTCAATAGTCGGGTCCACCATCCGCGGATCGGCCCACGTCCGCATCACCGTGAAGGGGCGATCTGAAAACCCGGCTGCCCGAACGCGTTTCATCTCCTTTTCAGCCCAGTCGGTGATGGCGTTGTTGCGCGCGAGCTGCGCAGCCCGGTAGCGGGTCAGGAACTCCGGCGAATACGGCGGCCCATTGCGTTCGTTGAACAGGTCGAGGTCCGGGTCGGTGGCGACCGGGTCGTTCTCGTCGACGACGGCGCCGTCCATCCAGGCGGTCAGCACGTCAGGCCGGCCGGGATGGGCGGCACTGGCCACATAGCCGTCGGCGGGCAGCAGGTCGGTCAGCCCGGCCGCGGGCCGCATGCCCGGAAACGGTGTCAGGCTCGGCTCGATCGCCTGGGCCTGATAGGCGGCCATCAACGATCCGCCGCCGGAATTACCCAGCAGCACAATGGTTTCCACCGCCTGCGTTTCGCGTAGCCAGCGAACACCGACGCCGATGTCGACCAGTGCATGGTCAAGCAGAAAGGTGCTCTCAAACCCTCGGAATCTGGTGTTCCAGCCCAAAAATCCGATGCCGCGGGTAGCCATGTAATCGGCGAGATAGTGCTCAGAGAAGTCGATCTGGAAGTGGGCGGCGATCATCGCGACCTTCGGTTTGCGTCCGACGCCGCGGTGGTACAACCCCTGACACGGGTGTCCGCCTGCTCCGGCGCGTCGGGCCGTCGGCGACGGCAACCCGACGAATTCGCGGATGACCCCGGGGGCGCCAGTGGTGCGAGTCACGTCAACGGCCCTCCCCACACGGTAAGTGGGTAGGGCAGGTCGGCTGCTCAGACACGGTAAACACGACTGCGTTCCTCTTCTTGAGAACTGAATCTGATGTTAGGTTCAGATTCAGATCTCCGCGACGAAACCAGCGATGTGCACGACGGACGGGAGCCCGGAGATGATCAAGCCCCATAACACCAATTCGGAGTTCGAGTTTGGCGGAATCAACCATGTCGCGCTGGTCTGCTCGGACATGGCGCGCACCGTGGACTTCTACAGCAACATCCTGGGCATGCCGTTGATCAAGTCGCTGGACCTGCCCGGGGGTAGCGGTCAGCACTTCTTCTTCGACGCCGGCAACGGTGATTGCGTGGCGTTCTTCTGGTTCGCCGACGCGCCGGACCGGGTCCCGGGCCTCTCGTCGCCGGCCGCCATCCCAGGCATCGGGGAGATCACCAGCGCCGTCAGCACCATGAACCACTTGGCTTTTCATGTCCCCGCCGAGAAATTCGACGAATATCGGCAGCGCCTCAAGGCCAAGGGAGTACGCGTGGGCCCCGTGCTCAACCATGACGAAAGCGAGATGCAGGTTTCGGCCACCGTGCATCCCGGTGTCTACGTGCGGTCGTTTTATTTCCAGGATCCCGACGGGATCACGCTCGAGTTTGCCTGCTGGACGAAAGAATTCACGTCGACGGATGCGCCGGCGGTGCCCAAGACGGCGGCCGACCGCCGCATCCCCGCCGCCCACTAGTCGCGATACAGGCCCGGGTCGGCGAGCTCGTCGAGCAGTGACGCGAGCTGGTCGATCAGCTGATCGGGATCGAGCCGCACGTCACCGGCCAGCCAGGCGCCAATCGTCTGGGCCACCCCGCCGACCACGAAATGTGCAGCGGCCTTGATCCGGTCGTTCTCCGCGACCTTCAGTGCGCTCTCGACGTGGCGGCCAGAGAGCATCGCGAACAGGGCGCTGGACTCGACGCGCTTGCGTACCAGCACCGCGTTGGCCAGCTGCGTGCTGAACAGCAGACGACCCACTCGAGGGTCGCCGCCGATCGTCCGGACGATGTTTGCCATGCCGGCGCGGGTCTGCTCCTCCGGCGGCGCGGTGGCCACCGCGGCTTGGGTAGTCGCGGCCAGCTCGGCGATCACCCAGTCGAAGACCGCCGCGACGAACTCGTCCTTGTCGGCGAAGCTTTCATAGAAGTAGCGGGCGGCGACGCCGGCCTGCCGGCAGATGGCGCGAACCGTCAACTCCGCGGCGTCGTCAGCACCTAGCAGATCAAGGCCGGCCCCCAGCAGCCTGGCGCGGCGCTTTGCCAGTCGATCGGCCGCCTCGATGCCACGGTATGGCCGCGCGCCCGTCGTCGCGGAGGTCGCCATGGCTCCCATCTTGACATCGGGACGTGCCGGGCTGCAATATCAGGAAACAAGCGTTCGCAGAATTAGCGGGGTAGGTGTGCGATGACTGTCAGCGAGCCGATCAGGCATGTGGAGCGCGCGATGAGCGATCCACCCCGCGCCCGGCTGACCCGTCGTCAAAAGCGGCGAGCGGTCCGCCTCGACGACACCCTGATGGGCATGGCCTTACTGCTCGGTCCGGCCAACGTGATCATGCAGCTGGCCCGGCCGGGTGTGGGCTACGGCGTGGTGGAAAGCCGCGTCGAGAGCGGCCGTGTCGACCTGCATCCGATCAAACGTTCCCGCACCACATTCACCTACCTCGCAGTCGCCATGGCCGGCACAGACGCCCAGAAGGCGGCCTTTCGCCGGGCTGTCAACGGCGCGCATGCCGAGGTTTACTCGACACCCGACAGCCCGGTCGAGTACAACGCGTTTGACCCGGACCTGCAGCTGTGGGTCGCGGCTTGTCTCTACAAGGGCGGGGTCGATTTCTATCGCATGTTCATCGGCGAGATGGACGAGCAGGATGCCGATCGCCACTACCGCGAAGCCGTGGTATTAGGCACCACGTTGCAGGTACCGGCCGAGATGTGGCCGGCGGATCGGGCGGCGTTCGACCGCTATTGGCAGCAGCAACTTGACCAGGTGCACATCGACGACACCGTGCGCGACTACCTGTATCCGATTGCCGCGGGCCGGATCCGGGGCGTGCCGCTACCGGCAGTTGTGCGTAGGCAGCCGGAAAAACTCGGTCTGTTACTCACCACCGGCTTTCTGCCGCAACGGTTTCGCGAGGAGATGCGCCTGCCATGGGATGCCACCAAACAGCGGCGTTTCGACCGGCTGATCGCCGTGCTGCGGACGGTGAACAATATGCTCCCGCGGTTCATCCGGCACTTCCCGTTCAACGTGCTGCTGTG
>DAIODV010000332.1:0-4471 GCA_036746615.1 Mycobacterium sp. | reverse complement strand
ACCCGTCGCCACCGCGTGGGATGTCGCTGCCCGCACCGGGCTCGGCGACCGGCGGCTCTACGCCGCCGCCAACCGGCTGGTGGCTGTCGCTGCCGACCGCGTGCCTCCCCCGCTCACAGAGGCCATGCAGCATCTGGTCGCCGCGGTCGAACGGGGCCGCTGTCCCGCCGACGAATTTTCCGACCAGGTGATCGACAACGGTATCGATGCCACGGTCACCAAGTTGGCGCTAGGGGAGTCGTGACTTCCAGCGAAGCACTGGCCCGAGATTTGAGCCGAGCACGGGAACGGACCCTGCGGTTGGTGGAGTTCGACGACGCCGAACTCTTCCGCCAGTACGACCCGCTGATGAGCCCGTTGGTGTGGGACCTGGCGCACATCGGTCAGCAAGAAGAGCTGTGGTTGTTGCGCGGTGGTGACCCGGATCGGCCGGGCATGTTGCCACGCGCCGTCGAGAACCTCTACGACGCCTTCGTGCATTCCCGCGCCAGCCGTGCCGACCTGCCGCTGCTATCCCCAGACCAGGCGCGGACGTATTGCCGGACCGTGCGATCGGCGGCGCTGGATGCTCTGGGTGCGTTACCCGACGAGCCGGGCAGCAACTTCGCGTTCGGGATGGTGGTCAGCCACGAGAACCAGCACGACGAAACGATGCTGCAGGCGCTGAATCTGCGCAGCGGCCCGCCGCTGCTGCCAGACACGTCCGCGCTGCCGCCGGGCCGGCCGGGGCTGGCCGGGACGTCGGTGTTGGTGCCGGGCGGACCGTTCGTCCTCGGCGTCGACGCGACGGCCGAACCGTTCTCGCTGGACAACGAACGCCCGGCCCACGTCGTCGAAATCCCCGCATTTCGCATCGGGCGAGTTCCGGTCACCAACGCGGAATGGCGACAGTTCGTCGACGACGGCGGATACAGCCGGCCGCAGTGGTGGTCGACACGCGGGTGGGAGCACCGCCAAAGCGCGGGCCTGACGGTACCGCAGTTCTGGGCGCACGACGGACAGAGCCGAACTCGGTTCGGTCGTGTCGAGGACATCCCGGCTGACGAGCCGGTGCAACACGTCAGCTACTTCGAGGCCGAGGCATACGCCGCGTGGGCCGGTGCCCGGCTGCCCACCGAGATCGAATGGGAGAAGGCGTGCGCGTGGGATCCGGAAACCCTTGCGCGGCGGCGTTATCCGTGGGGTGCCGAGGAACCGTCGGCCGCCCGCGCCAACCTCGGCGGCGAGGCACTGCGCCCAGCACCCGTCGGCGCCTACCCTGCCGGAGCGTCGGCTTATGGCGTCGAACAGATGCTCGGCGACGTCTGGGAGTGGACCAGCTCAACACTGCAACCGTGGCCTGGCTTTACCCCGATGATTTACGAGCGCTACTCGCAGCCGTTCTTCGGCGGGGATTACCGGGTGCTGCGCGGCGGCTCATGGGCTGTGGAATCGGCCATCCTGCGGCCCAGCTTCCGTAACTGGGATCACCCGTATCGGCGGCAAATCTTCTCCGGTGTGCGATTGGCGTGGGACGTCTGATGTGCCGACACCTGGGCTGGCTGGGACGGGAAGTCTCGATCTCCTCGTTGGTGCTCGACCCTCCGCACGGTCTTCGGGTGCAGTCCTATGCACCGCGCCGCCAAAAGTATTGCCTGTTGAACGCCGATGGTTGGGGCGTCGGGTTTTTCGACGGTAGGACCCTGCGGCGCTGGCGCAGCGTCGCACCGCTGTGGGGCGATGTGTCGTTCGATTCCATCGCGCCGGCGTTGCGCAGCCGCTGCGTGGTTGCGGCGGTGCGCTCTGCGACAGTCGGTATGCCGATCGAGGCGAGTGCTACCGCCCCGTTCACCGACGGGCAGTGGCTGTTGTCACACAACGGGATTGTCAACCGCAGTGTGCTGCCGTCCGGCCTGCGGGCCGAATCTGTTTGTGACAGCGCACTCCTGGCCGCGCTCATCTTTGAGCGCGGTCTGGATGCGTTGGGTGAGACGATTGTCAAGGTCGGCGCCAACGATCCACTCGCCCGGCTGAACATCATGGCGGCCAACGGGTCTCGACTCCTTGCCACCACCTGGGGAGACACCCTGTCGATCCTGCGTCGTGACGACGGACTGGTGTTGGCCAGCGAGCCGTATGACGACCAGCCTGGCTGGGAAGACATACCGGATCGCCACCTGGTCGAGGTCACCGCCGACGGCGTCACATTGACCGCACTGGAACACACGAAGGGACTTTGATGACACTCCTGCTGTCCAACCACCTGGCGGCGGACTCCGCATATCAGGCGCTGCGCCGTGACGTGCTCGACGGTCTTGGAAGTTCGCCGAAATCGCTGCCGCCCAAGTGGTTCTATGACTCGGTAGGCAGCGACCTGTTCGACCAGATTACGAGGCTGCCCGAGTATTACCCGACACGTGCCGAGGCGGAGATTCTGCGGGCGCGGTCTAAAGAGATCGCCTCGGTCACCGGCGCGGACACCCTGGTCGAGCTGGGCAGCGGTACGTCGGAGAAGACAAGGACGCTGCTGCAGGCGCTGCACGACGGCGGTGCGCTGCGCAGGTTCGTGCCGTTCGACGTCGACGCGAGCATGTTGTCGGCAGCCGCGACGGCTATCCAGCGCGAGTATCCCGCTATCGAAATTGCCGCTGTGTGCGGTGATTTCGAAGAGCATCTGTCGGAGATACCCGACGGCGGCCGGCGGCTGTTCGTGTTCTTGGGCTCGACGATCGGCAACCTCACCACAGAGCCCCGCGCGGAGTTTCTGGCGACGTTGGCCGCCGTCATGCGGCCGGGCGACAGCCTGCTGCTCGGCACGGATCTGGTCAAGGACGCCGGGCGGCTTGTCCAGGCCTATGACGATTCCGCCGGAGTCACAGCACAATTCAACCGCAACGTGCTCGCCGTCATCAACAGAGAACTCGACGCCGACTTCGACGTAGCGTCCTACCGGCACGTGGCCCGCTGGAACACCGAAGAAGAGCGGATGGAGATGTGGCTGCGGGCCGAAAGCGCCCAGCGCGTGTGCATCGCTGCGCTGGACCTGACGGTCGAATTCGCCGCTGGCGAAGAGATACTCACCGAAGTGTCGTGCAAGTTCCGGGCTGATGCGGTGGCCGACGAGCTGGCCAGCGCGGGCTTGCGGCGTACCCGGTGGTGGACCGATGACGCCGGCGATTTCGGGTTGTCGCTGGCAATCAAGTGACCCGAAGCCTGGCCGACGCTTGGCGGGCAGCCCGACCACCGGTCGCCGGGTTGCACCTGGACAGCGCCGCGTGCTCGCGACAGAGCTTCACGGCGCTCGACGCTGCCGCCGCGCACGCCCGCCACGAAGCCGAGGTCGGCGGATATGTCGCGGCCGAGGCGGCCAAACCTGTTCTCGATGCTGGACGCGCCGCGGTCGCCGCTCTGGCCGGTATGCCCGACGCCGAAGTGGTGTTCACCACCGGGTCGCTGCACGCGCTGGACCTGCTACTGGCCAGTTGGCCTGGCGGTCGGACCCTGGCGTGCCTGCCGGGTGAATACGGACCCAACCTTGCCGTTATGGCCGCCCACGGCTTTGCTCGCCGACCATTGCCGACCGACGACCAGGGGCGCGTCGCGGTGGACGAAGCAGCCGCCGGCTTGGCTGCCGACCCACCCGACCTGGTGCATCTGACCGCGGTGGCCAGCCACCGCGGCGTGGTACAGCCGCTGCACGAGATGGCAGCGCTGTGCAGGGAATTGGGACTGCCGCTGGTGGTCGACGCCGCCCAAGCGCTCGGCCAGGTGGACTGCGCCGCGGGCGCCGACGTGACCTATGCGTCGTCGCGCAAATGGATCGCCGGCCCGCGCGGTGTCGGCGCACTTGCCGTGTACCCAAGCCTGATCCAGCGGCTACGTCCGCGGCTGCCGCCGCCCGAATGGGTATCGTCGCTGTCGGTGGCCCAGCGGCTCGAACTCGGCGAGGCCAATGTAGCTGCCCGCGTAGGCTTTTCAGTTGCGCTCGGAGAGCACGTCGCATCCGGACCGGCTGCGGTCCGTAGGGGCCTGGCCGAACTTGGTCGCATCAGCCGTACCGTGCTCGCCGATGTGCGCGGATGGCGGGTGGTCGAGTCCGTCGACGAGCCAAGCGCTATCACAACGCTGGCCCCCGTCGACGGTGCCGACCCCGAGAAGATCCGCCGGTGGCTGATCGCCGAGCGTCACATCCTGACGACATCGGCGGGGATCGAACGAGCGCCACTGGAGCTGACGGCGCCGGTGCTGCGGATTTCCCCACACCTGGACACAAGCGTCGACGATCTGACGACATTCGCCGACGCGCTCACCGATGCGACTGCAGCGGTATGAAATTCAGGCCTTGTGCGCGGTCAGCAGATAGGCCGGCAGCTTCGCCCGACCCTTGTCGTCCTTATCGAACTCCGGCATCTGGAACGGCGCACCGGGGATGTTCGGCGGGATGTTCGCATGGATGAACGCCGGCTTGATGTCGGCGATCTGCTCGAAGGTC
>DAIODV010000331.1:285-4483 GCA_036746615.1 Mycobacterium sp. | reverse complement strand
TGCTGCTGCGCGGCTCGCCGTGGGTGGTCCGCTTCCTAGCCGAATGGCTATCTTCGGAGTTTCCCCCGCATGTTGTGACCGGCCATGCGCTGTCCGGCGTGACGCCGCTGTCGGTGGGCCGGGTGGCGACGGGCTGGGCGGCGCAGCGGGCCGACCAGATCCTCACCGCCGCGCTCGAGGAGTCCTTTGGGCGGCACTACAGCGAAAAGGCCCGTCATCCGATCGGCGAGCCCTCCGCATGCACCCGTCGTGGCGGCCTGTTGCAAGCAGCCGGGCATCGCCGCCGGTATGCAGCGCAGACCTCGGACATCGCCTATGGCCCGGACAGTCGCAATCACCTGCTGGACGTCTGGCGCAATCCGGCCATCAAGGCCGGCGATCGCGCGCCTGTGCTGGTGCAGATTCCAGGTGGCGCATGGACGGTCAACGGCAAACGGCCCCAGGCATATCCGTTGATGGGCCGGATGGCCGAGCTCGGCTGGATCTGCGTGTCGATCGACTACAGCAAGAGTCCGGGCAAGGCGTGGCCGGCGCACATCATCGACGTCAAACGCGCATTGGCCTGGGTCCGCGACAACATCGCCGACTACGGCGGCGATCCGAACTTCATCGCGGTTACGGGTGGCTCCGCCGGAGGGCACTTAGCCTCCCTGGCTGCGCTCACCGCAAACGACAAGAGCTTCCAGCCCGGCTTCGAGGACGCCGATACCAGCGTTCAAGCTGCCGCACCCTATTACGGCGTTTACGACCTGACCGATGTCGCAAAAATGCACGAAATGATGCTGCCTTTTCTCGAACATTTCGTTATGCAAGCGCGCTACACCGAACAGCCTGAAATGTTCGAATCGGCCTCGCCGATTTCGCATGTGCACCGCGGGGCGCCGCCGTTTTTTGTGCTGCACGGCGAGAACGATTCAGTGATTCCCAGTGTGCAGGCGCAGGCATTTTGCACAGCGCTCCGCAAGGCCGGGGCCCCGACCGTCTGCTACGCCGAGCTTCCCAACGCCCACCACGCCTTTGACATGTTCGCTACGGTCCGGTCCCGACTGGCTGCCGATGCTGTGGCTGACTTTTTCGGTGTCGTTTACGCACGGTATCTTCGCTCCCGATCGGCGGTTTTGCGCAGGCGCGCAACACCAGCCAGTTGAATTGCGTGCTGCGCTACGCGCGGCACATTTCCAATTCGGCAGGCCGCCAGGCCATTTCGCAGACGGCCACGAAGCCATTTAATCTGGTGTTCTGATCCGCACAATCGGCTACCGCCACCGCGCCAAGCGGGCTAGCGTTGATATGGTCCGCGGGCGCGGACGCGGTGATAGGACGGAGGAGTGCCGGTGGCTGAGACGGTCGACGCGGCCGGATTGCCCGCGGCGCTGGGGCCGGTCGATTATCTCTTGCATCGCGGCGAGGCCAACCCACGTACCCGCTCGGGCATCATGGCTTTGGAAATCCTGGACACCGCGCCGGATTGGGATCGCTTCCGAACCCGTTTTGAAAATGCGTCCCGACGCGTGTTGCGGCTGCGACAGAAAGTGGTCGTGCCGACCTTGCCGACCGCTGCGCCCCGCTGGGTTGTCGATCCCGACTTCAACTTGGACTACCACGTGCGAAGGATGCGCGTCGCCGAACCAGGCTCCCTGCGGCAGGTATTCGATCTGGCCGGCCACTCTGGACGGCCACGCTGATCGAAGGACTCGCCGACGGGAAGGCGGCGACGCTGCTGCACCTGTCCCACGCCGTCACCGACGGAGTCGGCAGTGTCGAGATGTTCGCCCACATCTACGACCTCGAACGGGATCCACCGCCGCAGCCGACACCCGCTCAACCCATTCCGCAAGATCTTTCGGCCAACGACTTGATGCGCGAGGGGCTCAACCACCTGCCCGCCAACGTGGCCGGTGGGGTGTTGGGCGCGCTATCGGGCGCCGTTTCGGCGGTCGGGCGCGCGGTGCTCAACCCCGGAGGCGCTCTGGCGGGCGCGGTCGACTACGCACGGTCGGGGGTCCGGGTAGTGAGCCGGGCCGCCGAACCGTCGCCGCTGCTTCGTCGACGCAGTCTGGCCACCCGCACCGAAGCACTCGACATCCCGCTCGCCGACTTGCACAAGGCGGCGAAAGCGGGCGGGGGATCGATCAACGACGCGTATTTGGCCGGCCTCTGCGGGGCGCTGGGCCGCTACCACGAGGCACTCGGCGTTCCGGTTGCCACTCTGCCCATGGCGGTACCGGTCAACTTGCGTGCCGAATCCGATCCAGCCGGCGGCAACCGATTCACCGGCGTCAACCTGGCGGCCCCGATCGGTACTGCCGATCCAGTCGCCCGCATGAAGAAGATTCGCGCGCAGATGACCCAGCGCCGCGACGAGCCCGCGATGGACATCATCGGTTCCATCGCCCCGGTATTGAGCGTCCTTCCGACGCCATTGCTCGAGTCGATGACCGGCTCGATCGTCGGCTCCGACGTCCAGGCCAGCAACGTTCCCGTCTTCCCCGGAGATACTTATCTGGCCGGCGCAAAAGTCTTGCGCCAGTATGGTATTGGTCCGTTGCCCGGCGTGGCGATGATGGTCGTGCTGATATCGAGAGGCGGATACTGCACCATCACGACGCGCTACGACCGCGCCGCAGTGCGCGACGAGGCGCTGTTCGCCCGGTGCTTCCTTGACGGATTCGACGAGATCCTCGCGCTCGCCGGCGAACCCACATTGCACGCGGTGCCTGCGTCGTTCGATGCGCAGACGTCCGGCACGTCGAACCGATCGGTGGCGGGATCGTGACGGCAGCCGACGAGTCGCGTAAGTCGACGCGCGAGTTGCGGTTGCCGGGGTCGGTCGCCGAAATCATGGCAAGCCCGCCTGGACCCAAGATTGGCGCGTTCTTCGATCTCGACGGGACCTTGGTAGCCGGGTTTACCGCGGTGATCCTCACCCAGGAGCGACTGCGCCAACGCGACATGGGCGTCGGTGAGCTGATCAGCATGGTCACCGCGGGCCTCAACCACCAGCTTGGGCGCATCGAGTTCGAACAACTGATCCGCAAGGCCTCCGGTGCGCTTCGTGGGCGCGCGCTCAGTGACCTGGAAGAGATCGGCGAGCGGCTGTTCAACCAGAAGATCGAGTCGCGCATCTACCCGGAGATGCGCGAACTCGTTCGCGCTCACCTGTCTCGCGGACACACCGTGGTGCTCAGCTCGTCGGCGCTGACCATTCAGGTCAATCCGGTGGCCCAATTCCTTGGCATCGTCAACACGCTCACCAACAAGTTCGAGACCAACGAGGACGGCAGCCTCACCGGAGATGTGCTGAAGCCGATCCTCTGGGGGCCCGGCAAAGCTGCCGCGGTCCAAAAGTTCGCTGCAGAGCACGACATCGACCTCAAGGACAGCTACTTCTACGCCGACGGCGACGAAGACGTCGCGTTGATGTATTTGGTCGGCAATCCGCGGCCGACTAATCCCGAGGGCAAGATGGCCGCGGTGGCCCGACGGCGCGGTTGGCCGATCCTGCAATTCACCAGCCGCGGCGGTGGCGGAATCGGCTCGCAGCTGCGAACTCTGGCGGGCTTCGGCTCAATCGTGCCGGTCGCCGCCGGCGCCGTAGGTATCGGCCTGTTGACCCGCAGCCGCCGTCGGGGCGTGAACTTCTTCACCTCCACCTGGTCACAGCTGTTGCTGACCGCCAGCGGTGTACACCTCAATGTCATTGGCGCCGAGAACCTTAACGCCGAACGCCCGGCGGTGTTCATCTTCAACCACCGCAACCAGGCCGACCCGGTGATCAGCGGTGCGCTGGTCCGCGACAACTGGGTTGGTGTGGGCAAGAAGGAATTGGCCGGCGATCCGATCATGGGCACGCTGGGCAAGCTGTTGGACACCGCGTTCATCGATCGCGACGACCCAAATGCCGCGGTCGAGACACTGCACGCTGTCGAAGAGCGCGCCCAAAAGGGGCTGTCGATCGTGATGGCGCCCGAGGGCACCCGGCTGGATACCACCAGCGTCGGCCCATTCAAGAAGGGAGCCTTCCGGATCGCGATGACGGTCGGCATCCCGATTGTGCCGATCATCATCCGCAACGCGGAGCTCGTCGCCGCGCGGGACTCGATGACGATGAATCCGGGAACGGTGGATGTCGCTGTGTTCCCGCCGATTTCGGTGCGCGACTGGACACTTGACACACTGTCGGATCGGATCGCCGAGG
>DAIODV010000331.1:0-275 GCA_036746615.1 Mycobacterium sp. | reverse complement strand
TGACGCCCGGCGCGCTGGGCAAGCTCAACGTGGTGATCACGCCCAACGCGGCGCCCGGCACGGTGGTCCACGGCTTCCTGTATGTGGACACGCTGGCCGACTGGCCGGTTGACGAGCTACCCGAACACAGCCTGTATCGCCGAGCCAAGAAAGCGGCGCCGCGCAAACGCGCACCGGCGAAGAAGGCGACTGCGAAGAAGGCGACCAAGAAAGCTCCCGCAAAAACCGCGTCACCTCGTCCCAAAGGGCGATCGTGACCAGACCCGCCGCCGACA
>DAIODV010000330.1:0-4514 GCA_036746615.1 Mycobacterium sp. | reverse complement strand
ACCGGCGTCGGCACCCAGTTCCTTGGCCGCCGCCTTGGGGTCGATCGCATATTCGTCGTCGTTGAAAAACTTGAGCAGGTCCCACGCGTCACCCAGCACGACAATGCGAGTTTGCACCAGCCCGGCGGCCACCGCGAACCGGCCATCGTCCAGCCCGGTGTGATGTCCATGCGCATTGAGGTAGTCGCGCAGCCTGCGGGTGAAATCGTCGACGTCAAGCAGCCGGATGTGCTCGGCGTTGATCGCGTCTGCTTTTTTCTGGTCAAAGCGCGCCGGGTTGGCGTTGACGTCGACAACGTCGAAAGCGGCCACCATTTCGTCGAGGCTGAACAAGTCACGATCGCTGGCGATCGCCCAGCCCAGCAGCGCAAGGTAATTCAGCAGCCCTTCGGGAATGAAGCCGCGGTCGCGGTGGGCGAATAGATTCGACTGCGGGTCGCGTTTCGACAGCTTCCTGGTGCCTTCGCCCAATACCGTTGGCAGGTGTGCGAATTGCGGAACGCGATCAGCAATCCCGATGCGCATCAGCGCGTGGTACAGCGCGATCTGCCGCGGCGTTGATGGCAACAGATCCTCACCACGCAGCACGTGCGTGATTTTCATCAAGGCGTCGTCGACCGGATTGACCAACGTATACAACGGATCACCGGTCGCGCGGGTCAACGCGAAATCGGGCACGCTGCCGGCCGCGAAGGTGGTCGGCCCGCGCACCAGGTCGTCCCATGCGAGGTCTTCGTCGGGCATGCGCAACCGCACCACCGGTTTACGGCCCTCGGCCAGGTATGCCGCTCGCTGCTGCTCAGTCAGATCACGGTCGAAGTTGTCGTAGCCCAGCTTCGGACTGCGGCCGGCGGCCAAATGACGTGCCTCGACTTCGGCAGGCGTCGAGAACGCCTGGTACGCCTCGCCAGAGGCGAGCAACCGGTCAACCACGTCGCGGTAAATATCGCTGCGCTGCGATTGCCGGTATGGACCATAATCCCCACCCACCTCGGGGCCCTCGTCCCAGTTCAGCCCGAGCCAGCGCAGCGCATCCAGCAACGCGAGATAACTTTCCTCGCTATCACGTTCGGGGTCGGTGTCCTCGACGCGGAACACGAAGGTGCCGCCGGTGTGTCGAGCGTAGGCCCAGTTGAACAGCGCAGTGCGGATCAGGCCGACGTGGGGTACACCGGTTGGCGACGGGCAGAACCTGACCCGCACGCCGACTGCTTCAGTCACGATTTTCCTTTGCGCACAACGGGATTGGTCAACGTCCCAATTCCTGCGATGGTGATGCTGACGGTGTCGCCGTCTTCGATGGGCCCGACACCCGCCGGCGTGCCCGTGAGAATGAGATCGCCTGGCAGCAAGGTCATTACCGCCGAGACCCATTCCACGATCGCACCGATGTGGTGGATCATCAACGAGGTACGGCTTCGTTGTTTGACTTCACCGTTGACCTCTGTGCACAGTTCGAGGTCGGACGGGTCGACGTCGGTGACGATCCACGGCCCGACGGGGCAGAACGTGTCGTGGCCCTTGGCTCGTGTCCACTGCCCGTCGGCGCGCTGTTGGTCGCGGGCCGACACATCGTTGGCGATGGTGTAGCCCAGGATGCTCTCGGCAGCGCGGGCGGCCGTGACGTCCTTGCAGGGTCGACTGATGACGGCGGCCAGCTCGCCCTCGAAATGCACGGGCGATGCGTCAATGGGCAGTCGGATCGGCACATTGGGCCCGATGATCGCGGTATTGGGCTTGAGGAAGATCACCGGATCAGCCGGCGCCGCTTCACCGCCCATCTCGGCGATGTGGTCGGCGTAGTTCTTACCGATGCAGACCACCTTGCTCGCCAGCATCGGCGCCAGCAGTCGCGTATCGGCCAACGGCCAAGATCGTCCGGTGAAAGTTGGGGTGCCGAAGGGATGCTCGGCAATTTCGCGGGCCACCATCCCGCCGGGCTCAGTTGCGTCGCCGTCGATGCTTACGAACGCGACGCCGTCAGGACTGGCGATTCGGCCGAGGCGCATTTGCCTGAGCCTACTGACGCCTCGCCGCGACATGCGCAGCCGGGCTCTGTGCGAGCATGGATTGATGCCGACCGAGCCGACCGGCATGGTCACACTCAATGCGGGCCGACGCTGGTCGATCGTCGCGGTGTCACTGGTCGTGACAGCAAGTGCGTTCATCTTCATCAACGGCGTCGCTTTTCTGATCCCCGCCCTCGAGGATGACCTGGGCACTCCGCTGGCCGAGGCGGGCTTGCTGTCCTCGATGCCGAGCTTCGGCATGGTGACGACGCTGATCCTGTGGGGCTATCTACTCGACCGGCTGGGCGAACGCGTCGTGCTGACGGTCGGCTCAGCGCTGACCGCAGTCGCCGCCTACGCGGCGACGACGGTGCACTCGATGGTGGCGTTCGCCGCGCTACTGTTCGCGGGGGGCATGGCGGCCGCCAGCTGCAACGCCGCCGGCGGCAGGCTGGTGTCGGGGTGGTTTCCGCCCGACCAACGCGGTTTGGCGATGGGTGTCCGCCAGACCGCGCAGCCACTGGGAATTGCGTTGGGCGCGTTGGTCATTCCCAAACTCGCTGAGGCCAGCCGGTCGGCGACGGCGGCCCTGATATTTCCGGCCGTCCTTTGTGCGGCATCGGCGGTGGCCAGCCTCATCGCGGTCCTCGAGCCGCCGCGCAAGGAATGGGACACGGCCACCGACCTCGAGCTGGCAAACCCCTACCGCAGGTCGTGGGTGCTGCGCCGGATTCATGCCGTCTCTGCACTGCTGATGGTGCCGCAGACGATGACGGTGACGTTCATGCTGATCTGGCTGATCACGAACTACCGGTGGTCGATCGCCTCCGCAGGCGCCGTGGTCACGCTGTCCCAGCTGCTCGGGGCCGTGGGCCGGATTGTCGTCGGCCGCTGGTCGGACCGGGTCGGCTCGCGGTTACGTCCGGTGCGCATCATGGCCGTGGCAGGTGTCGTGGTGCTGGCCGGGTTGGCGTTGGCCGATCATCTGCGTTCATCGATCGCGGTACCGCTGATGGTCGCGGCATCGGTGGTCGCGGTGCTCGACAACGGGCTGGAATCCACCGCGATCACCGAATACGCCGGACCGTTTTGGAGCGGGCGCGCACTCGGCCTGCAAAACACCTATCAGCGGTTGATGGCAGCCGGTGCGCCCCCGGTGTTCGGTGGGCTGATAGCCGCGCACGGTTATCCGCCGGCGTTCCTGGTGTGCGGCCTCTTCCCGTTGCTGGCGGTGCCGATTGTGCCCGCCAAGGTTCTCCCGCCCGGCTTGGAGACTAGAGCGCGGACGATATCCTTTCGCCGACTTCGACGGTGGATAGCGTTTCGGTCGGGCGACTGGCCAGATGGGTCGCCACGGCCCGGTCCACTCGCGCGGCGGCAGCGTCTTCGCCGAGATGGGACAACAACAGCGCCACCGACATGATCGCGGCAGTCGGATCGGCGATCCCCTGGCCGGCGATGTCGGGCGCGCTGCCGTGCACGGGCTCGAACATCGACGGGTTGGTCCGAGTGGCGTCGATATTGCCGCTGGCGGCCAGCCCGATGCCTCCGCATACCGCGGCGGCCAAATCCGTGATGATGTCGCCGAATAGGTTGTCGGTGACGATCACGTCGAACCGGCCCGGATCGGTGACCAGGTGGATGGTCGCGGCGTCGACGTGTTGATAGGCCAGCTCGACGTCGGGATACTTCTCGCCGATTTCCTGCACAGTCCGAGACCACAGCGACCCGGCGAACGTCAGCACGTTCGTCTTGTGCACCAAGGTCAAATGCTTGCGGCGCTGTGTCGCCCGCTCGAATGCATCTTGCACGACGCGGCGCACACCGAACGCCGTGTTGATGCTGACCTCGGTGGCCACCTCATGGGCGGTCCCGGTCCGAATCGCGCCGCCGGTCCCGGTGTATGGACCTTCGGTCCCCTCGCGAACCACCACGAAATCAATGTCGGGGTTACCTGCGAGCGGGCTACGCACGCCCGGGTACAGCCGTGCCGGACGCAGGTTGACGTGGTGGTCGAGCTCAAAGCGCAGCCGTAGCAACAGACCTCGCTCGAGCACGCCGCTGGGCACCGATGGATCCCCAATGGCCCCAAGCAGAATCGCATCGTGCGCCCGCAGTTCGGCAAGCGCCGTCTCGGGCAGTACCTCACCGGTCGCGTGGAATCGCCGCGCTCCCAGGTCGTAATCGGTTTTCTCCACGCCGGGCAGCACCGCGTCGAGCACCTTGATCGCCTCGGCGACGACCTCGGGTCCGATGCCGTCGCCGCCGATGACCGCCAATTTCACGACAGGTCAACCACTTCGAGTTTGTTCGCGTTGACCGCTGCGGCGATCGCCGACCGGACGTCTTCGGGCACATCGCGATCCAGACGCAGCAGGATCGTCGCGCTCGGACCCTCGGTGTCTTCGGAAAGCTGGGCGGCGTGGATGTTGACCCCGGCGGCGCCGAGTAGGGTGCCGATCTTGCCCAACGCGCCAGGCTGGTCGGCGTAGTTGATGACCAGGT
>DAIODV010000329.1:0-4522 GCA_036746615.1 Mycobacterium sp. | reverse complement strand
AGCCAGCGACGACTGCGTCGGCCCGGCGAAGGTACTGCCGTACTTACAACGGGCTTCGCAAGGACGGATGGGTTAGGGCATGAGGCCCGTGGTTCAGGGCACCGGCCGCAGAATGCAGTGGGCTCCCGCCATCCCCGCTGGCTGGCAGACCCGCTGATAGTGCCGCTGAGGCGGCGGGTTCGTCTTCACCAGGTCTGCGTGGTCCGGGCATGAGTCCGTCGCGCTAGCGACGCAAGGCGGGTCGTCTGCGTGGGCTTGCCCAATCAAGCCGGCAGTGCCAACGCCGCTAAAGATCGCCAGTAGGCCGGTGGCTGCGATCGCTATCCGTTGCGCTAGTTTGCGAGACTCCATAGCAGGACCGTAGTTCACTAAAGTAGATTTTTGTAGATAATTAGCGAAGTCAGTCTCGCATTGTTGCAGCAAGTCCACTGAGCCGAGATACTGTCTACTCATGGACGACTGCGATAAGGATCCGGCAGTGGTGCTTCCCTACCTTGTCGGCCGGCCGCTTGCCGCCACCGAAGTGTACGAGGCGTTCGGATACCGCAAATCGGCTTACTACAAGGCGGTTCGCGAGGGCCGGTTAGTCACCGCTGACAACTTGATCAGAGCAGGCAAGTATCTGGGGTTGAACCCGATTGACTTGCTCATCCGGTTCGGGCTCATCCAGCCTGAGACGGTCACTGAGTACTTGGCGTCGACACGCGCTCTACCGAGGCTGCGCGACCTTCGTCCCGACCCCACCAAGCCGCCGGTCTGACGGCACAGCAGAGGAGTCGGTTGCGCCAATGATGTCCGCCCTCATCATCGTCACGTTGGCTGCTGTCTTTGTCAGCTTGTGGATCCGCAGGGATACCTGGCGCTCGCGCTGGGAAGCAGATGCGAGTCTGAACATCGCCCTGCAAGGTGGCGCGGTGCTGCTGATGTCGCCATGGGCATCGGAAACCCTGGGGCCACCTCTGCATCAGGTCTTCGGCCGATGGAATGTCGAAGATCTCGTCGGCCACATCTGTCTGATCGTCGCCGCGACGGCGATCATCGACCACGGGTTGGCCCGGCTCGGCGACGACCATGATTGGCGCAGGATCTTCCGCCGGCACATCGCAACCCCGCTGTGGCTTGGCATTCCGGTATTGGTGGCCGTGTTCTTCGTCGCGGACGAGGGCTACCACCCCGACCTGTTTCCAGCTCACGTCAGCACGCTCTGGTTCGGCGCCTATTGGATCGTGCTGGGAATCCTGCTCGTCTATTTGTTCGGCTACGCGGCCAGAGTGATGCTGATCGTCCGGAAGGACCCCCGCTCAACGGCAACCGCCGACCTCTACTTGATCTCAGCCGCATTCGGTGTGGCAGCGACCGTGATTCAGGTGACCACAGCGGAGGTCGGCATCGACATCACCCTGCCGGTCTGGTTGTGTGCCTGCCTGGGCGCGATCGGGTTCGCGTACGGGTCCGCGCGGTCTTGGCACGCCAAAGTGGCGTGGTTCAAAGAAAGCGATAAGGCACCGCGGTCGCGAACCGATCCCTAAACCTCGACGAGTGTGCGGCCAGCGTCACATTCGCGCAGCCCGCTAGGCTGGCGGCGTGTTTGAATCGCTGTCCGACCGGCTGACCGGCGCCCTCCAGGGGCTGCGCGGCAAGGGCCGGCTCACCGACGCCGACATCGACGCCACCTCGCGCGAAATTCGGCTGGCGCTGCTCGAAGCCGACGTCTCGCTGCCGGTGGTACGGGAGTTCGTCGGCCGGATCAAGGAGCGCGCCAAGGGCGCCGAGGTGTCCGGGGCCCTCAACCCGGCCCAGCAGGTCGTCAAGATCGTCAACGAGGAACTGATCGGCATCCTGGGCGGGCAGACTCGCCAGCTGGCGTTCGCGAAGACGCCGCCGACTGTGGTGATGCTGGCCGGTCTGCAAGGTTCCGGTAAAACGACGCTGGCCGGCAAGCTGGCGGTGTGGCTGCGTGGCCAAGGGCATACCCCGCTGCTGGTGGCGTGCGACCTGCAGCGGCCCGGCGCGGTCAACCAGTTGCGCATCGTGGGGGAGCGGGCCGGTGTCACGGTCTTTGCGCCACACCCGGGCACGTCGGCGGATGCTGGACAGGACGCCGGTCCCGGTGATCCGGTAGCCGTCGCCTCGGCAGGACTCGCGGAAGCTCAGGCCAAGCATTTCGACGTCGTGATCGTCGACACCGCGGGGCGGCTGGGCATCGACGAGGAACTGATGTCGCAGGCCGGCGCGATCCGCGACGCGATCGACCCCGACGAGGTGTTGTTCGTCCTGGACGCGATGATCGGCCAGGATGCGGTGACCACCGCTGAGGCGTTCCGTGAAGGCGTGGGCTTCACCGGCGTGGTGCTGACCAAGCTCGACGGTGACGCTCGCGGCGGCGCCGCGTTGTCGGTTCGCGAAGTCACCGGTGTGCCAATCCTTTTCGCGTCGGCCGGTGAGAAGCTGGAGGACTTCGACGTCTTCCATCCGGACCGGATGGCAAGCCGCATCCTCGGCATGGGCGATGTGCTCAGCCTCATCGAGCAAGCCGAGCAGGTTTTCGATGCCCAGCAAGCCGAAGCCACCGCCGCCAAGATCGGTTCTGGCGAACTGACATTGGAGGACTTCCTCGAGCAGATGCTGGCCATCCGC
This sequence comes from Mycobacterium sp., assembly GCA_036746615.1. GTDB lineage: Bacteria > Actinomycetota > Actinomycetes > Mycobacteriales > Mycobacteriaceae > Mycobacterium. The sequence continues at coordinate 1,885 of DAIODV010000329.1, read as the reverse complement.
AAGATGGGCCCGATCGGCAACCTGTTGGGGATGCTGCCCGGCGCGGGCCAGATGAAAGAAGCCCTGGCCGCCGTCGACGACAAACAACTTGACCGGCTGCAGGCGATCATCCGCGGTATGACGCCGCAGGAGCGTGCCGATCCGAAAATCATCAACGCGTCGCGACGGCTGCGCATCGCCAACGGCTCGGGCGTAGCGGTGTCGGAGGTCAATAACCTCGTCGACCGGTTCTTCGAGGCTCGCAAGATGATGTCCTCGATGGTGGGCAGCATGGGCATACCCGGATTGGGACGAAAGTCGGCGACCCGCAAGAGCGCGAAAGCCAAGGGCGGCAAGGGCAAAAAGGGCAAGAAGCGCGGTCCGACACCACCGAGGGCGCGCGGGCCGCTGGGCGCGGGAATGCCAGGTATGCCGGCCGGGTTCCCCGATCTGTCGAACATGCCGGAGGGCTTGGACGAGCTGCCACCCGGCCTGGCTGACTTCGACCTGTCCAAGCTGAACTTCCCGGGCAAGAACTAGCCGTCCTCGTGCGTCTGCACGTGCGCGGGCTGGGGCTGCCCGATCAACGACCCGTCGAGTTGTGGATCGTCGACGGCCGGATCAGCCGCGAACCGGTCGCCGGCGCGGACACGATTTTCGACGGCGGCTGGATTGTGCCCGGATTGGTCGACGCCCACTGCCACGTCGGCTTAGGGGAGCATGGCGGCGCGATCGAGATCGACGAAGCGATCGGCCAGGCCGAGACCGAACGCGAAGCGGGCGCGCTGCTTTTGCGCGACTGCGGCTCGCCCACCGACACCCGCAGTCTCGATGACCGCGACGATCTGCCGCGCATCATCCGCGCCGGACGGCATCTGGCCAAACCAAAACGGTATTCGCCCGGCTTGGCGATCGACATCGAAGACGAGTCGCAGTTGCCGGACTTGGTGGCCGAGCAGGCACGCCGCGGCGACGGCTGGGTAAAGCTGGTCGGCGACTGGATCGACCGCGAGGTAGGCGATTTGGCCCCGCTGTGGTCCGACGAAGTGCTCAAGCCGGCGATCGAGGTTGCACATAACCATGGTGCACGGGTCACCGCCCACGTCTTCGGCGCGGATGCGATGCCCGGGCTGATCAACGCGGGCATCGATTGCATCGAACACGGCACCGGGCTAACCGACGACATCATCGAGCTGATGGTCGAGCACGGAACCGCCTTGGTGCCCACGCTGATCAACATCGAAAACTTCCCGGGCATCGCAGATTCCGCTACCCGCTACCCGAAATACGCCGCGCACATGCGCGACCTGTACGAGAAGTGTTACCCGCGGATGGCCGCAGCCCACGATGCCGGCATACCCGTCTACGCCGGCACGGACGCCGGCAGCATGGTGGCCCACGGGCGGATCGCAGACGAAATCGAGGCGCTCAAGGGCATCGGGATGAGTCCCGACGACGCATTGGGCGCGGCATGCTGGGACGCGCGTCGCTGGCTGGGCCGACCGGAACTGGATGACGGTGCCTCCGCAGACCTGTTGTGCTACAACGACGATCCACGTCAAGGCCCGGGGGTGCTGAATCAGCCCGACCGGGTGATCTTGCGCGGGCAGGCATTCTGAATATGCCGATCCCCGAGTTCATCCTCGAGCTTCGTCGGCACGTCGGGCAGGTGCCTTTGTGGTTGCCGGGCGCGACCGCTGTGGTCATCCGCGATCGACAGGTCCTGCTGATCCAACGCTCCGATAACCTGGCCTGGGCTCCGGTGACCGGCATAGTCGACCCCGGCGAGAACCCGGCGGACTGTGCCGTCCGAGAAGTGTTGGAAGAGACCGGCATCCATGCGGTTGCGCGGAGATTGGCCTTGGTGTCGGTGTCCCCTCCGATAGTTCATGTCAACGGCGATCAG
>DAIODV010000328.1:0-4527 GCA_036746615.1 Mycobacterium sp. | reverse complement strand
CGCAACAGCGCATTGTTGCTCATCATCACCGCAACCACGTATGGAAAATGGTGATTGAGCTTGGATGTGGCGGCGCCCCACCATAGTCCGAGCAGGATGATTTTGAAGGCGGCGATCTGGTCGGTGAACGGGAACAAGAACACCAACAGTTTCAGCCAGTAGTGCTCGCCGCGGGCGGCCAAGAAGATGGTCTTGTCGCGCAGACCCAGCAGTGCCAACGCGACGATCGTCGGCACCACCAGAACGGGATCGATCAGACCGACGTCCCCAGTACCCGTGACGGATCCACCGTGGCCGGGTGACACCAGCGCCCAGACACCGGAAGCGAGCACGACGGCGTAGAGGGCGATGTCGACGATCGAGCGGGTGTCGCCTCTGGTGAACGGGATCTCGTCAGGCCACGGCGGGAGGCGAATTGTCTTGGGCCGCAACCAATACAGGAACCCACCGATCGGTGGCCAGAATCGCGCGGTGAGCGGGCCCGACCCGCAACCCAATCCCAAGACTTCGAACAGCAGAGTGAAGATGACGAACTTCTGGTAGACGATCGGCTGGGTCCACCAGTCTGCGATGTGGCCGAGTCCGCCCAGCCCCGGCGTCAGCGAGATGACCGCCGCAGCACCCCCCGCGTAGGCGGCCATCTTGAGCACGTAGAGCAGATAGATCGCAGACGGGGTACCGAAGCCGTGCTCGACCCAATGACGGGTCACCACTTGCAGCCTCGTCGCCGACGGCAGTGTGGGCCAGGTATCGAGATCGACGTCGGGAAGCTCCGGCGTGATGAATCCCATGATGGCCTCGCTCCGGGTGTGAATCCAGTTGGCGAGGATAATGTATCGGCATCACCAGGTGATCGTGTTGATCTTGCCGAGGACCAGCTATTTCTGCTGCGCTTGGTTCTTCTTGATGATCTTGTCGAGCTGTTTTTGCTGGTGATGAGTGAGGTTCACGCCGGAGCCGGGGGCATTCGAAATGATCGAGCAGGCCTGCGGAGAACTCGTGCACGCAGCAGGAGCAGCGTTCGCGGTAGCGGCCGTGGTGCCGAAGACGCCGGCTACCCCGATGCCTGCGGCAATCGATGACACTCGCAGTACGTGTTTCAGATTCACAGCGTTAACGCTAACCAAGAGAACTTTCGAAACTCTGATCTGATGTTATGAGCGGACTGAGTTTTCGCGCATAACGTTGAGCCGTTAGGCGTCTTCCAACAGATCCGGAGTGACCGCCGATTCGGTGTCCGGGATGCCTTCGACTTTCGCCTTGCGGTCGGCCATCGACAGCAAACGCCGAATACGACCGGCCACAGCATCTTTCGTCATTGGTGGGTCGGCAAGCCGGCCCAACTCCTCCAGGGACGCTTGTCGGTGTTCGATGCGCAGCTTGCCCGCTGCAGCAAGATGATCGGGCACACCGTCACCGAGGATTTCCAGCGCGCGCTCGACGCGGGCTGCCGCAGCGACTGCGGCACGAGCCGAGCGACGCAGGTTGGCATCGTCGAAATTCGCCAGTCGATTGGCCGTTGCCCGGACCTCGCGGCGCATTCGCCGCTCCTCCCAGATCAGCCGGGTGTCCTGGGCGCCCATCCTGGTCAGCAATGCCCCGATCGCCTCGCCGTCGCGCACCACCACCCGGTCTGCTCCGCGCACCTCACGCGCTTTGGCGCTGATCCCGAGCCGGCGCGCCGCCCCTACCAGGGCCAGCGCCGCCTCCGGGCCGGGACAGCTGACCTCCAGCGCCGACGAGCGGCCCGGCTCGGTCAACGAGCCATGCGCCAAGAAGGCGCCGCGCCAAGCGGCTTCGGCGTCGGCGATGCTGCCCCCGACGACCTGGGCGGGCAATCCGCGCACTGGGCGGCCGCGCAAGTCGAGCAGGCCGGTCTGGCGAGCCAGCGCCTCACCGTCATTGGCGACCCGCAATACATACCGCGTCGTCTTGCGGATTCCGCTGGCCGACAACACATGAACGACGGCGTTGTAGCCGTACAAGTCGAAGATGTCCTTGCGCAGTCGTCGCGCGATACTGCCCAAATCCACTTCGGCTTCGACGACCACGCGGCCCGCCACGATGTGCAGCCCCCCGGCGAATCGCAGCAGTGAGGTCACTTCGGCGCGCCTCGCGCTGACCGAACTCACCAGCAGGCGGCTCAACTCGTCTTTGACTTCGGCAGTCATCGCCACGCGTCGTCACCCCTCGGTCCGTTACGACCCGGTCCCTCTGCGCCGGTCTGTTGGCGTTCGTTCTCGATCGGCATCGCGGCAGTGGCCGTGGCAGAAGGTGCCTGTGCGCCGATCTCGCGCACACCCACCCCATCCAGCGCCGCGGCCAACTTCCCCGGGTCATGTAAAGGTGTACCAGGCCGGGCCACGTCTGCGAATTGAACCTGCGCATGAAGCAGCGTCGCCGTCCGTCGCAGCTGCTCGCGCTCGCGCTCACTCGGCACCCGCTCAGCGTCGATAATCACGTCGTGAACGGTGAAATCCGGTGCGTGTTGTGCCAGCACATGCAGATGACGCTCTACCGAGAATCCGGCCGTCTCCCCCGGTTCAGCCACCAGATTCAGCACTAACGCGCGGCGGGCCGCGGTCGCTTTCAGCGCCGCGGCCAACTCAGGCACCAGCACATGCGGGATCACGCTGGTGAACCACGATCCGGGGCCTAGGACGACCAGATCGGCGGACATGATCGCGTCGACGGCCTGTCGGGTGGCCGGTGGGTCGCCGGGCAGCAGCCGGACGCGGCGAACCTTTCCCGGCGTGGTCGCGATGCCCACCTGCCCGCGGATCAACCGGAACATCCGCGGATCGGCTTCCAGGCCGGAGACGTCGGCTTCGATCTGCAGCGCGATCGGGCACATCGGTAGCACCCGGCCCCGCACGCCCAGGACGCGGCCGAGTTCGTCGAGCGCGGCGACCGGATCGGTCAACAATTCGTTGAGTCCCGCGAGCAGCAAGTTGCCTATCGGGTGTCCGGCCAGCGCGCCGCTGCCCCCGAACCTGTGCTGCAGAATCGTCGCCCACAGTCGGCCCTGCGGACTGTCGGATGCCAACGCCGCCAACGCCATTCGCAGATCGCCGGGAGGTACTACGTCAAGTTCGCTGCGCAGCCGGCCAGATGAGCCACCGTCGTCGGCGACGGTGACGACGGCGGTAACGTGAGGGGTTAATCGCCGTGCCGCCGACAGCGTCGCGTACAACCCATGCCCACCACCGAGGGCCACGATGTTGCGGCTTTTTTCAAGACTCATTCGCGACCCAGATCCCGGTGCAACACCCGCACTGACAGCTGCTGGTTCGGCTCAAGCAGCCGCGCCAGCGCTTCGGCGATGGCGACGCTGCGATGCTTGCCGCCGGTACAGCCGATCGCGACGGTCATATAGCGCTTCCCCTCCCTGCGATAGCCGTCGACAATCAGGGTCAGCAATCGATGGTATGTCTCCAGGAACTCTGCCGCGCCAGTCTGGCCGAGCACGTAGTCGCGGACCGCCGGATGTTGCCCGGTATGCGGACGAAGCTCGTCGACCCAGTGCGGATTGGGCAGGAATCGGACATCCATCACCATGTCGGCGTCCATCGGCAGACCGTACTTGAAGCCGAAGGACTCCACGGTGACGCTGGTACTCGCGACGGTTTCGCTGCCGAAGGCCCGTTCGATGCTTTCCCGCAACTCACGCACGGACAGTGTCGAGGTATCGATGATCAGATCGGCGTTGGCGCGAACCGGCGCCAGCATCTCGCGTTCAGCGGCGATGCCTTCGGCCAATGTCTGCTCGCCCTGTAGCGGATGGCTGCGGCGATTCTGCTCGTAGCGGCGCACCAGCATGTCGTCGGAGGCCTCCATGAACAACACCCGCGGGGTGATATCGCGGGTGGCCAGGTCGTTGCGCACCCAGTCCAGGTCACCGGTGAACCCGCGGGAACGTACGTCCATCACCACGGCCAACTGCGTGATCCGGGATCCCGCGGCCAGCCCGAAGTCCACCATCCGGGTGATCAGCTGAGGCGGCAAGTTATCGGCGACATACCAGCCCAGATCTTCGAGCACCTTGGCCGCGGTGCCGCGTCCGGCACCCGACAAGCCGGTGACCAAAACCACGTCAATGCCGGATCCATTTGCGCCGGCATGGTTTTCGGTGTGACCGTTCGGCACTTCGCGCTCCGTCATCCCGATGCCCGTTCAGCGGGTTGGACATTGCCTCGAAGCGCGTCGAGCACCGCAGTCGCCGTGGCGACGCCAATGCCCGGAACAGAAGTGATCTCGTCGACCGTCGCCTCCTTGAGCCGGGCCAGCGATCCGAAATGGGTCACCAGCGCCTTGCGGCGATGCTCACCCAACCCGGGCACCGCATCCAGCGCTGAGGCGGTCATCCGCTTCGACCGTTTACTGCGGTGGTAGTTGATCGCAAAGCGGTGGGCCTCGTCGCGCACTCGCTGCAGTAGGTAGAGGCCCTCGCTGTTGCGCGGCAAGATAATCGGGTCCGGCTCCGAGGGCACCCACACCTCCTCCAACCGCTTGGCCAGACCGATCACC
>DAIODV010000327.1:1110-4559 GCA_036746615.1 Mycobacterium sp. | reverse complement strand
CATGGACCTCAAGGCGTTTGCTCGCGGCGAAGTTCCCATCGTCGAGGGCCGCGGAATGGGCTTTACCGAACGGCCGCCCGTCAAGCCGCTGATCGCCGCCGTCGAGGGCTATGCGCTGGCCGGCGGAACTGAATTGGCGTTGGCCACGGACCTGATCGTGGCGTCGAAAGACTCTGCCTTCGGCATTCCGGAAGTCAAGCGTGGGCTGGTTGCCGGTGGCGGCGGATTGCTGCGGCTGCCCGCACGCATCCCGGCTGCCATCGCGATGGAGCTGGCGCTGACCGGCGAGAACTTCAGCGCCGAGCGTGCGCACGCGCTGGGCATGGTCAACGTGTTGGCCGAGCCTGGTGGCGCGCTGCAGGCCGCGATCGAGCTGGCCGAGAAGATCACCGCCAACGGACCGCTCGCGGTGGCCGCCACCAAGCAGATCATCGTGGAATCGCGCGGCTGGAGCCCGGAGACCATGTTCGCCGAGCAGAACAAGATCCTGATGCCGGTGTTCTCCTCCAACGACGCCAAGGAAGGCGCGATCGCGTTCGCGGAGAAGCGTCCCGCCCGCTGGACCGGGACCTGATCGCCAGCAATAGTTGCATGATCTAAACTACGGGAAGGCGTGACACTTCCGGCGTCTTTTGTAACGGGACAGAGAGTTCGAGGATGAGCATTTCGTTACTTCTCGAGATGGCTTTGTCGAGCAATCCCGATCGAACCGCCGTCGTGTCGGGCGATACCCGGTTGACGACCCAAGAGCTCAGCGATCTCGCCGACGGCGGTGCAGGTGTCATCGCCGCATCGACCGCCAAGCACGTCGTCTACGTCGGCACCGGCGGCGCGATGCTTCCGCTGCTGATCTTCGCCTCGGCGCGGGCGGCGCTCGCGTTCACGCCGATCAACTACCGCCTCTCCGCCGACGGGATCCAAGCACTGATCCGGCGGCTGCCCGATCCGCTGGTGATCGTCGACGGCCGATATCGCGAGATGGTGGGGGACGGCGAGGTCGTCGACTCCGAAGAGTTTGTGGCCGCGGCCGGTAATGCCGAGCCGGCAGCGGAGTTCGCCGATCCGGATGCGGTCGCGATCGTGTTGTTCACGTCGGGCACCACGTCGCAGCCCAAAGCCGTCGAACTCACACACAACAACTTGACCAGCTACATCACCGGATCGGTCGAATTCGATTCCGCCGAGCCGACCGATGCGGCGCTGATCTGCGTGCCGCCGTATCACATCGCGGGCGTCAGCGCGGCGCTGTCGAACCTGTACGCCGGACGCAAAATGGTCTACCTGCCCGCCTTCGATCCGGAGGAGTGGGTGCGGCTGATCAATGCCGAACACGTCACCACCGCGACCGTGGTGCCGACCATGCTGGACCGCATCGTGACGGTGCTGGAGGGCGGCGGTCATGAATTGCCGTCGCTGCGCAACCTGGCCTACGGCGGCTCGAAAGTCGGCTTGCCGCTTGTCCGCAAGGCCCTCGAGCTGCTACCCGGTGTGGGCTTCGTCAACGCCTACGGATTGACCGAGACGAGTTCGACGATCGCGGTGCTCACCCCCGACGATCACCGCCAGGCGCAGTCCGCGGCCGATCCCGCAGTCGTCAAAAGATTGGCTTCGGTCGGTCAGCCGGTGCCGGGCATCGAGGTCCAGATCCGTGACGAGAACGGCACGGTCCTGGGACCGGGACAGAGCGGCGAGCTGTATGTGCGAGGCGATCAGGTATCCGGCCGCTACACCGGGATCGGCTCAGTGCTCGACGCCGACGGGTGGTTTCCGACCCGCGACATCGCCACTCTCGACGAGGAGGGCTACCTGTTTATCGGCGGGCGCAGCGACGACACCATCATCCGGGGTGGTGAGAACATCGCACCCGCCGAGCTGGAAGACGTGCTGATCGAACACTCTGCGGTGCGCGACGTCGCTGTGGTCGGCGTCGAGGATCCGCAGTGGGGGCAGGCCATCGTCGCCGTGGTGGTTCCGGCCGCCGGCACCGACCCAGACCCTGAGGAACTGCGCGAGCACGTCCGCAAAAGCTTGCGGGGTTCGCGTACACCAGACCGGGTAGTCTTTCGCGACGAGCTGCCCACCAACGCCACCGGCAAAGTGCTTCGCCGCGAAATTGTCGAAGAGCTTCGCGCCGCTCCGGCCGAGCAGTAAGGAACCGAAAAATCATGATTAAGAACGGAACTCGCCTCGCCAGCCAGGTGTGCGACACCCAGGTCATCGTCGTGCGAAGCGCGGACAGCCTTGATGATCTGCGCTGCGGCGGCGCGCCGATGGTGGCCTTAGATGCCGAGCGGTCCGGCGAACTCGACCCGGCCTTCGCCGACGGCAACGTGATGGGCAAGCGCTATGTGGACGAGACCGGCGCCGAGGTCCTGGTGACCAAGGCAGGTGCGGGGACCCTGGCGGTGGGCGAGACCGCCTTGAGTCTCAAAGAAGCCAAGCCGTTGCCGGCCAGCGACTGATCCGTCCGCGGCTACTGCCGCTCCGGCACTCCGTTGCGTAGAACGAATTCCCTTGCCTTGACTAAGAATTCGAGCTGTTCGTAGACCTTGTGCAGCGGGTCGCTGCTACGGAGCGAGCGGCAAAGCACGACAGCGCCTTCCAGCGCCGCGATCGACATCACCGCCAGCGAATCGGCGTCCGGCTCGAGAAAGCCATCGGCGACGAAGGCCGACGTCAGCGCGGTGCGCCAGTGCGCGAAGATGCGTCCGGTCTCGGCGGCCAATCGAACTTCGTCATCGCCCGAGCCGATTGCCGCGGCCACCACCGGGCAGCCGGCGTTGAAATCGTTGTCGACCAACACTTGTTCCCAGAATTTGACGAACTGGCGCAGCAGCGCTTTTGCGCCGTGCCCGACGGCGTCGTCGATGTCGGCGGTGATCGCATCCCCGGCATACCGAAGCGCCTCGGCGAGGATCTGGTTGCGTCCGTCGGGAAAGTGGTAGTACACCGAGCCGCGCGGGGCGCCGCTGCGGGTGAGTACTTCATCGATGGTCACGCCGGCTGCGCCGCGTTCACGCATCACCTCGGCGGCGCTGACAAGCATCTTGGTTCGGGTATCGCCGCGCTTGGTGCGCGCGTGCTTCGGCACAGTGGTCGTCACCGACATGGTCGTGCTGTCCTTTTTGCCGTCCGGCCGTTACGCAGCGTGCGACTGGCGCAGGTGGGGAAGTCGCCGCTGGATTTGACGTGGATCGAACTTGCGGGATGGCAATGACTTGCGACGCAGGTCGGGGATTTCCCGGGTGAAGCGGAAGCCGGCGATGTTGAGCTCGACGTTCATCATGGTTCTCTCCTGGCGATTATGCAAAGGATCATATAACACGGCCCACAGCGAAAGCAATCGCTAATCAACGCGCGCTCAACATCGATGATTAACCTGCAGGTAAATGGCTCCATGCGGCCACCCGGGCCCGTCGGACCCGTCGAGCCCGTCGAGGTGCTTGCGC
>DAIODV010000327.1:0-1100 GCA_036746615.1 Mycobacterium sp. | reverse complement strand
CCCATCGAGCCCGATTATGCTTCACAACATAATCCGCCGGATGGGACGGACTTCGCCTGCGATCAGGGCGTCAGGGGAGCTAACCGGGATAGGCTCGGGCCCAGCGGATCGGGGAAGGCGTCAGCCATGGGGCACTACAAGAGCAACGTGCGCGACCTGGAATTCAACCTGTTCGAAACGCTCGGCTTGGAACAGGTGCTAGCCGACGAAGCGTTCGGCGACCTCGACGGCGACTCGGTGCGGGAGATGCTTTCCGAGGCAGCCCGGTTGGCCGAGGGCCCAGTGGCCGAGTCGTTCGCCGACGGCGACCGCCACCCGCCGACATTCGACCCCGACGCGCATGTTGTGACCCTGCCGGAACCGTTCAAGAAATCACTCGGCGCGTGGCGCGACGGCGAGTGGTTCCGGGTCGGGCTCTCCGAAGAAGTCGGTGGTGTGCCAGCTCCGTCGATGGTGCAATGGGCGATCAACGAGTTTGTCCTCGGCGCCAACCCGCCGGTGTTCATGTTCATGGCCGGCCCGATTCTGGCGAACATCCTCTACGGCATCGGCAATGAGCAGCAACGGCATTGGGCTTCGCTGGCCATCGACCGTAACTGGGGCGCCACCATGGTGCTCACCGAACCCGATGCCGGTTCCGACGTCGGCGCCGGTCGCACCAAAGCCGTCGACCAGGGCGACGGCACATGGCACATCGACGGCGTCAAACGGTTCATCACCAACGGCGATACCGACGACCTATTCGAGAACATCCTGCACATGGTGCTGGCCCGGCCCGAGGGTGCGCCGCCAGGCACCAAGGGACTGAGCCTGTTTCTCGTGCCGAAGTTCATGCTCGACCCGAAGACCGGTGAACCGGGGGAGCGCAACGGCGCGTTCGTCACTGGACTGGAACACAAAATGGGCTTGAAGGTTTCGGCCACTTGCGAACTGACATTCGGCCAGCACGGTGTTCCGGCGACGGGATGGCTGGTCGGCGACAGCCATAACGGCATAGCGCAGATGTTCAAGATCATCGAGTATGCGCGAATGATGGTCGGCACCAAGGCCATCGGCACGCTGTCGACCGGTTACCTGAATGCGTTGGAGTACGCCAAGAC
>DAIODV010000326.1:0-4563 GCA_036746615.1 Mycobacterium sp. | reverse complement strand
AGGTTAGCGCGCCGGTACGACAAGTGCTCGCAAGAATCTTCAATACATCGCGCGATGACGACGAGACGCTTGCGCAATGGCATCGGTACACATCGAATTCGACATCGAGGTCGACGCAGACCGCGTCTGGCAGATAATCGGCGACTGGGCGGACGGCCCCGTCGGCATGGCCCGCGGCCACGTGGTCTCGTGTGAGTCCGACGGTGACGTTCGGGTGGTCAAGTTCGCCACCGGCACGATCGCGCGGGAACGCCTGGTGGCGCGGGACGAGACGGCGCGCCGCATCGTCTACTCCTTGATTGGTGACACTGTGCGACCCGAGCACGACAACGCGGCAATGCAAATCCGGCCCGGGGGCGCAGAACGCTGCCAGTTCGTTTGGTCCCGTGACGTGCTGCCCGATGAGCTGGCCACGCCGCTGCGTGCTGCCATGGAGGGGGCCGCGCCGGTCATCAAGCGCACGCTCGAGTCGCTAGCGGTGAAGTAACCGGCGCGCTGCCGGTTTGGCAGCGACCAGTGCTCCTGCGTTGCCCGTAATACGAGACAAGATCAAAGCGCCCTCGATCAGTGAAATCACCGCAATGGCAATGCTTTCCGCTTCTGCCATCGACGAGCCATCGGTGTGTAGCCGCTCTTCGATCGCTCGGCACCAGCCGGTAAAAGCGCGCGCCGACGCCTCGCGCACCAATGCGCTTGCATTCACCGACTCGGTGGCGATCGGCTCGATCGGACAGCCGTCGCGTCGATCAGCGGTCAGGCCGCCGATCAGCAGATCGATCCACCGATCGACGATGTCGGCCACCGGTAGGCCGCCGGCCAGGAACCTGCGTAGCAGTTGCTCGATGCCCGCGCCGGTGCTCTCGACGACCGCGGCGGCCAGCTGCTGCTTGCCCTGCGGAAAGTGGTGATAGAGCGAACCGGGCTTGACGCCGGCCTCCTCGAGGATCTGGGTGAGGCCGGTCGCGGCGTAGCCCTGACGACGGAACAGGGTGGCCGCGGTGTCAATCAGCGCGGCTCGGCTGCGGTCGGGTCTCGGCACGCTATTGACAATACTTGAGTGATCACTCAAGAATGCTGCAATGAGGCAGCTGACGTTCGAAGAGGCCGGTCGATATGCCTGGCGCGAAACCCCCGACCCGGAGCTGACGGCGCCGGGACAAGCGCTGGTACGGCCGCTGGCGGTGGCCTGTTGTGACCTCGACGTCGCCGTCGTTCACGGCCGGTTGCCGATGCCGCCTGGCCATGCGGTCGGCCATGAAGGGGTGGCCGAGGTCGTCGCGGTTGGTGACGCGGTGGCGGGTGTCCGGGTGGGCGACCGCGTGGTCGTTCCGTTTCAGATCAGCTGCGGGGATTGTCGTGAATGCCGCCGCGGCGTGACGGGTTCGTGCGCGTCGCTGCCGCTGATGGCCATGTACGGGATGGCGCCGCTTGCGGGTCTGGATGGTGGCGGATTCATGTCCGATCTGGTGCTGGTGCCCTACGCCGACGCGATGCTGATTCCGGTCCCGCCGTCCGTCGACCCGATCGCGATCGCGTCGCTCTCAGACAACATTCCCGACGGCTGGCGCGCGGTTGGGCCGTTCGGCGCGGAGCTCTCTGGCCTCGATCCGGGTGACCGCCGCGTGCTGGTGGTTGGCCGGCTCTCGATCGGGCTGTACGCGGCGGCGTTCGCTGCTGCGCTCGGCTTTCGCGTCGACTATGTGGATACCGACGCGCAGCGGCTCTCAGTGGCGGAGAAACTCGGTGCCGTCGTGCACGACATCGCCAAACCAGACAAATCCTGGGACCCCTATCCAGTCACGGTGAACACCAGCGGCGACCGGGCGCTGCTTGCGGCGACGCTCCGCGCGACCTGGCCCGACGGTGTATGCACCGACACCGGCATTTATCCCGAATACAACGTTGAGATGCCGTTGCTGCCGATGTACACCCGCGGTGTGCGGTTCGTCACCGGGCGGGTCAGCGCGCGGGCGGTCATCCCGGAGATCCTGGAGCTGCTGGCCGGCGGCTGCGACCTTGCGCCCGTCGTCGATCGCATCGTGCCCTGGGAGGACGCGCCGTCGGTCTGGCCGACAATGACCGGCAAGACCGTGTTCACGAGGGCCTAGACGATATCTGCGACAAACATCCCGACCCGGCCGATCTGCATCCGGGCCATCCGCGGCAGCCCCGCGCCGTCGCTGCCCGCCGGCAGCACTCGCGGGTTGGTGATGTGGACGTCCTTGCGGATGAAGTGCACGTCGGCTTCACCGGCGGCCAGGACGTTTTTGACCCAATTCGTTTTGCCGTGGGCCAGCGCGATGGCCAGCACGTTGCCTTTCGTGTAGGCGGTCACGATGGTCTCGTATGGCTTGCCGGACGTCCGGCCATGGTGCTTGATGACGGAGAACGTCGGAATGTACCGCGCGAACGGCCGGACCACCGGGTTGAAGTACTTGATCTGGAAGCGCTCCAGCCAGGTCGGGAAGATCATCGGGACACCCGGGACGTTGTTGGGATGTTCCTTGGTGGACATGGCGGTCACTGTACCGGTCCGATATGGAGTTGCTTTGCTCTGGGACAATCGTCGGTGTGAACGTAATGGCACGCATCGACCTGCGGGGCGCCGACCTGTCGGCTGCCCGGCTGCGGGCGGCGTTGCCCCGCGGCGGAGTGGACGTGGATGCCGCGCTGCCGTCGGTGCGTCCGATCGTCGAGGCGGTTGCTGAGCGGGGCGCCGAGGCCGCGCTGGACTTCGGCGAGTCGTTTGACGGGGTGCGGCCGCCGACCGTGCGGGTGCCCGGCGCCGAGTTGGACGCCGCTCTGGCCGGATTGGACAGTGATGTGCGGGTCGCCCTCGGGGTGGCGATCGAGCGCACCCGCGCCGTGCACGCCGACCAGCGACGCGCCGACACCACGACGACCCTGGGTCCCGGCGCCACCGTCACCGAGCGGTGGGTTCCCGTCGAGCGGGTCGGACTGTATGTGCCGGGCGGCAACGCGGTTTACCCGTCCAGCGTGGTGATGAATGTGGTACCGGCGCAGGCTGCGGGCGTTGGCTCGCTGGTGGTGGCCAGCCCACCGCAGGCCCAATCACAGGGCCGGTTTGCGGGTCTGCCGCACCCGACGATCCTGGCCGCGGCCCGAATGCTCGGCGTCGACGAGGTGTGGGCAGTCGGCGGGGCGCAGGCGGTGGCACTGCTGGCCTACGGCGGCATTGACACCGACGGCAGTGAGCTTGCACCGGTCGACATGATCACCGGGCCCGGCAATATCTACGTCACCGCGGCAAAGCGGCTGTGCCGCTCGCGAGTCGGCATCGACGCGGAGGCAGGGCCCACCGAGATCGCCATCCTGGCCGACCACACCGCCGACCCCGCGCACGTCGCTGCCGACTTGATCAGCCAGGCCGAGCACGACGAACTGGCCGCCAGCGTGCTGGTGACACCGAGCATCGACCTGGCCGATGCCACCGAGAAGGAGCTGGCCGCCCAACTGGCCACCACCGTGCACCGCCAGCGGGTGACGACCGCGCTTTCCGGACGACAGTCGGCGATCATCCTGGTCGATGACCTCGATGCCGGTATCCGCACCGTCAATGCCTACGCTGCCGAACACCTGGAGATCCAAACAACCGACGCGGAAAAGGTTGCGGCGCAGATCCGCTCGGCTGGCGCCATCTTCGTCGGCGCCTATTCGCCAGTCAGCCTCGGCGACTACTGCGCGGGCTCCAACCACGTGTTGCCGACCGCGGGCAGCGCCCGGCACTCCAGTGGCCTTTCAGTGCAAACATTCCTGCGCGGCATCCACGTCGTCGACTACACCGAGGCCGCCCTGAAAGACGTTTCGGGACACTTGGTTACCTTGGCCAAAGCCGAAGACCTGCCTGCGCACGGCGTGGCGGTACGGCGGAGGTTCGAGCGATGAGCAAAGACCCGGCGCTCAACGACCTCCCGCTCCGCGACAACCTGCGCGGCAAATCGCCCTACGGCGCACCGCAACTCGCGGTCCCGGTGCGGCTGAACACCAACGAGAACCCGCACCCGCCGACCAAGGCGCTTATCGATGACCTGGTCGCGTCCGTGCGCGATGCGGCTGTCGACTTGCACCGCTATCCCGATCGCGACGCGGTGGCGTTGCGCCGTGACCTGGCCGCCTACCTCAGCACGCAGACCGGCGTCCGGATTGGTGTCGAAAACCTGTGGGCTGCAAATGGTTCCAACGAGATTCTGCAGCAGCTGCTGCAAGCATTCGGTGGACCGGGGCGCAGCGCGATCGGATTCGTGCCGTCGTACTCGATGCACCCGATCATTTCCGACGGTACGCACACCGAATGGATCCAGACCGTGCGTGCGGCGGACTTCAGTCTCGACGTCGAGGCTGCCGTCGCGGCGATCGTCGACCGCGCACCGGACGTGGTGTTTGTGGCAAGCCCCAATAACCCGTCGGGGCAGAGTGTTTCGCTGCCCGACTTGCGCAAGCTGCTCGACGCGACGCCTGGGATCCTGATCCTGGATGAGGCTACCAGCGCACTCGATACGCACTCGGAGCGGCTGATCCAGCAGGCCCTCGGCCCGCTGATGG
>DAIODV010000325.1:0-4582 GCA_036746615.1 Mycobacterium sp. | reverse complement strand
GGATTGTGCCGTCCGGGATCAGAAAGGTCTCGTCGACGTGAGCGCACACCCGCCGCCCGGCGAGCGACGGTTTGGTGATCACGTCGAACTGCGCCCGCACTCGCTCGCCATCGACGGTGAACTTCGGTGGCGTGGTCGCCGCGATGATCCGGAATTGCGGTCCGCGATTGAGGCTGCGCCGCAAGTGGTTTCCGGACAAGCCGGTCTTGATGCCCTGCTCGATGCGAACGCAATCGGGCGCGAAAGGAACGGCCGCCGCGTCGTGGCTTACCAGCGCATCGATGTAGGACTGCGCGGCCGCGATTCGGTCGGCTTCGGAAACCACTAGATGCGCTCGATGATGGTGCCCGTCGACAGAGCTCCGCCGGCGCACATGGTGATCAGCGCGGTGGTCTGATCGGTGCGCTCCAACTCGTGCAGCGCCGTGGTGATCAGCCGGCTGCCGGTGCAGCCCACCGGGTGACCCAACGCGATTGCGCCGCCGTTGACGTTGACCCGATCCAGGTCGGCGTTGTGCACCCGCGCCCAGGACAGCACCACCGACGCGAACGCCTCGTTGATCTCGGTGATGTCGATGTCGCCCATCTTCATGCCGGCCTTTTCCAGCACCTTCGCGGTGGACTGCACCGGGCCGTCCAAGTGGTAGTAAGGCTCGGCGCCGACCAGAGCCTGGCTGACGATGCGCGCCCGCGGGCGCAGGCCAAGCGCCTTGGCCTTCTCCTCGTCCATCCACAACACTGCCGCGGCGCCGTCGGAGATCTGCGACGACGTGCCCGCGGTGTGGATGCCACCGTCGATCACCGGCTTGAGCTGGCTCAGCCCCTCCAGCGTGGTGTCCCGCAGACCCTGGTCGCGGCTCACGATGTGACGCTCGCTGGTGGGTTGCTTCTGCTCGTCGAGCACCGGCGCCTCGATCGGTGAGATTTCCCGGTCGAAGCGGCCCTCATCCCAGGCCCGCTTGGCGTGCAACTGGGAGGCCAAGCCGAAGGCGTCGATGTCCTCGCGAGTGATGCCGCGACGCTTCGCGATGCGCTCAGCCGCGGTGAACTGGTCGGGCAGATCGATGTCCCAGGACTGGGCGCGCCAATTGCGGTCGGGACCGGCGTTGGCGCCCAGCCCGACCCGGCTCATCGCCTCAATCCCGCAGGCGATGCCGATATCGATCGCACCCGTGGCGATCAGCCCGGCGACCAGGTGGTTGGCTTGCTGCCCGCTGCCGCATTGGCAGTCGACCGTGGTGGCGCCGACGTGCTCGGGCAAACCCACGGTCAGCCATGAAGTACGGGTGATGTTGTTGGACTGTTCTGCGTACTGCGTCACGCAGCCGCCGATGAGCTGCTCGACGTCGCCGGCGTCAATACCGGCCTTCTGTACGAGCGCCTTTTGAACCGAGCCCAGCAGCTCGGTGGCGTGTAGCCCCGACAACCATCCGGCGCGTTTGCCGATGGGGCTGCGAGTGGCTTCAACTATTACCGGGTTACCCATGGGGTCAGGCTAGAACACGTTTCATTACCCTGACAAGCGACGATGCTCTGACACCTTTTGGTCTGCGGTGAAGGCATGTTTTACTGGAACTAGAACACGTTGCATTGAGGAGCGCACTGATGCCCGTCCCCAACACGGCCCCCAATCTTCCCACAGGGTTCGATTTCACTGACCCCGATATCTGCGTCGAGCGGATGCCGGTCGAAGAGTTCGCCGAGGTGCGCAAAGCCGCGCCGATCTGCTGGATCGAGCAACCCCCCGGCAAAGGCGGCGGATTCAACGACGGTGGCTATTGGGCGATCACCAAGCTCAACGACGTCAAAGAAATCTCGCGGCGCAGCGACGTTTTCTCCAGCTACGAGAACTGCGTCATCCCGCGATTCAACGACGACATCGCTCGCGAGGACATCGAGCTGCAGCGGTTCGTCATGCTCAACATGGACGCCCCGCACCACACCCGGCTGCGCAAGATCATCTCCCGCGGCTTCACGCCGCGGGCCATCGAGCGCCTGCGCGACGAACTCAACGAACGCGCCCAGAACATCGCGAAGGCCGCCGCAGCTGCCAACTCCGGCGACTTCGTCGAGCAGGTGTCGTGTGAGCTCCCGCTGCAGGCAATCGCGGGTCTGCTCGGGGTGCCGCAAGAGGACCGCGACAAGCTCTTCCGCTGGTCCAACGAGATGACCGGCAACGACGACCCGGAGTATGCCGACATCGATCCCAAGGCTTCGTCGTTCGAGGTGCTCAACTACGCGCTGCAGATGGCCGCGATCAAAGCCGAGAACCCCGGCGAGGACATCGTCACCACGCTGATCAACGCCGACATCGACGGTGAAAAGCTCTCCGACGACGAGTTCGGCTTCTTCGTGATGATGCTTGCGGTCGCGGGCAACGAGACCACCCGTAACTCGATCACCCACGGCATGATGGCCTTCGCCGATCACCCCGACCAGTGGGAGCTTTTCAAGAAAGAGCGCCCGGAGACCGCCGCCGACGAAATCGTTCGGTGGGCCACCCCGGTCACCTGCTTCCAGCGCACTGCGCTCGAGGACTATGAGCTTTCCGGCGTGCAGATCAAGAAGGGCCAGCGGGTGGTGATGTTTTACCGGTCGGCCAACTTCGATGAAGAGGTCTTCGAGGACCCCCACAAGTTCAACATCCTGCGCGATCCCAACCCGCACGTCGGCTTCGGCGGAACGGGTGCGCACTACTGCATCGGCGCCAACCTGGCCAGGATGACGATCAGCTTGATCTTCAATGCGGTGGCCGACAATATGCCTGACCTCAAACCGATCTCGGAGCCCGAGCGGCTGCGGTCGGGCTGGCTCAACGGCATCAAGCGCTGGCAGGTCGACTACACCGGCAAGTGCCCGGTGGCGCACTAATGGATTTCACGCCGGACCCGACGCAGCAGGCCGTCGCCGACGTCGTCACGTCGGTACTGGACCGGGATAACACCTGGGACGCATTGGTAGCGGGCGGCGTGACGGCGCTGCCGGCGCCTGAGCGGCTGGGCGGCGACGGCGTCGGCCTGCCCGAAATCGCAACGGCACTAACCGAGATCGGTCGCCACGGCCTGGTTGGCCCGGCGTTGGCGACCCTCGGGTTCGGTGCCGTGCTGTTGCTCGACTTGGCATCCGACGAGCAGCAGGACCGCTACCTCGGCGGCCTCGCCACGGGCTCAGTGCTGACCGCCGCGCTCAATGAACCGGGCACGGCGCTGCCCGAACGTCCCGCGGCCACGTTTGTGCACAGTCGGCTGTCGGGCACCAAAGTCGGTGTCGGCTATGCCGAAAACGCAGAGTGGATGATCGTCACTGCTGACAGCGCCGTCGTCGTCGTGTCACCGAAGGCCGAGGGCGTGCATGTGTCGAAGACGCCGACGTCCAACGGATCCGACGAGTACGTGGTCACCTTTACCGACGTCGCGGTCGGCGAAGATGACGTGCTGGTAGGAGCAACTGCGCAGCGGGTGAACCAGTTGGCGCTGGCAGCGATCGGCTCCTATGCGGCCGGTCTGGTCGCCGGCGCACTGCGGCTGACGGCGGACTATGTCGCGAATCGACACCAGTTCGGTAAGCCGCTGTCCACCTTTCAGACGGTGGCAGCACAGCTCGCCGAGGTCTACATCGCTTCGCGGACCATCGATTTGGCGTCAACGTCGGTGATCTGGCGATTGTCGGAAGGCCGGGACGCGAGTGACGACCTCGACGTACTCGGCTATTGGATCACCTCGCAGGCCCCGCCGGTGATGCAGATCTGCCATCATCTGCACGGCGGGATGGGAATGGACATCACCTATCCGATGCACCGGTATTACTCCACGATCAAGGACCTGACCCGGCTGCTGGGCGGCCCTTCTCATCGTCTCGACCTGGTGGGAGCGCAATGTTCATCGACCTAACTCCGGAGCAGCGGCAGCTGCAAGCCGAGCTGCGGCAATACTTTTCGAACTTGATCTCGGCCGACGAGATGAAGGCGATGGGGGAAGACCGTCACAACGCCGCTTATCGTGCGGTGATCCGGCGGATGGGCCAGGACGGCAAGCTCGGTGTCGGGTGGCCAAAAGAGTTCGGCGGCTTGGGCTTCGGTCCGATCGAGCAGCAGATCTTCGTCAACGAGGCCCATCGCGCCGACGTGCCGTTGCCTGCCGTGACGTTGCAGACGGTGGGTCCGACGCTGCAGGTGTTCGGCAGCGAGATGCAGAAGAAGAAGTTCCTGCCCGCGATTCTGGCCGGTGAGGTGCACTTCGCGATCGGCTACACCGAGCCAGAGGCCGGCACCGACCTGGCGTCGCTGCGGACCACGGCCGTGCGCCATGGCGACGAATACATCGTCAACGGCCAGAAAATCTTCACCACTGGCGCCCACGACGCCGACTACATCTGGCTGGCCTGCCGCACGGACCCGGAAGCTGTTAAGCACAAAGGCATTTCGATCCTGATCGTCGACACCAAGGATCCCGGCTACTCGTGGACACCGATCATCCTGTCCGATGGCGCCCACCACACCAACGCCACGTACTACAACGATGTGCGGGTACCGGCCGAGATGCTTGTCGGTGAGGAGAACGGCGGCTGGCGGCTGATCACCACGC
>DAIODV010000324.1:1691-4591 GCA_036746615.1 Mycobacterium sp. | reverse complement strand
GCGACGCCACCGACGAGGAGCGCGCCAAGTATTGGCCGCAGTTGGTCAAGATGTATCCGTCCTACGAGGACTACCAGTCCTGGACCGACCGGACCATCCCGATCGTCGTGTGCGACCCTCCTCGGTGACGTGACGCAGCGCCGCTGGGTTCGCAATTCACGCTTCCTCGCCTTATTGCTGAAATACTTTGCCCGCGCGCACATCTGGGTATACCGCCGTACCAACGGCCGACTTGGTGCCCGGTTGCTATGGTTTCCGGCCGCCCTGCTGACCACGACCGGTCGTAAGTCGGGCGAGCCGCGGACCACCCCGACGTTGTATCTGCGCGACGGCGAGCGAGTGATTTTGCCGGCGTCGTTCGGCGGTCGCGCCGAGAACCCGACCTGGTATCTCAACCTCAAGGAGAACCCGGCGGTGGAAGTGCAGATCCGCGCCGAGCGGCTCCGGCTGTCCGCCCGGGACGCCACGGACGACGAACGGAACCGCTACTGGCCGCGGCTAATGCGCATCTATCCGCCCTACCGCGGGTACCGGGAAGCCACCGACCGGGTCATCCCGTTGGTGGTGTGCGAACCGGCATAGATTGCGTTGCAATCTCCCCAAAATCGGCCGGGAATTGCGGTAACTTAACCCTCGCCGCTGAGACGCCCGACGCGGAGGGGGAGCTATGCCTGCTTTGCAAAAACACCGATGCCGTTACCTTGCTCTCGGAGTTGTTTCGACGGGCCTGCTCTTCGCCGGGCCGGCCGTTGCGTGGGCCGATGCGGCCGACATCACCATCGACTTCATCCGCCACGGCCAATCGATCGACAACGCGGCGGGAATCATCGACACGGTGCCCCCGGGAACAGGTCTCACGCCCGAAGGAATCACACAGGCAACGGCCATCGGCGAGCAACTCGCTCTCGCGAATCAGGGTTCCTACGCTGAGCTCTTGACATCGGAAGAGCTCAGAGCGATTGAAACCGCAGGCTACATCTCGGCCGCGCTGGACAACATGCCCGTGCAGCCGCCGATGCTCGGGCTCGACGAAATCAATGCCGGCATCTACGAAGGCCAACCGATCTACAGCCTCGATGGCCTGCTCTACCTAACGACACCGATGGCTTGGGTATTCGGCGCAGAACTCGTGCCGATACCCGGCTCCCCCGACGTCAACGGCGTCGTGTTCGACCAACGCTATACCGACGCGGTTGACGCGATATACGACCAAACTGCTAACGCCGGCGCCAACCCGACCGACATCGCGGTCTCCAGCGAAGGCTCGATCACTACCTGGACCCTGATGAACGTCAAGAACCCCGATTTTTCCCTCCTCCTCACGGAGTTGCTCGAAAAGGGCCAGTTCCTACCGAATACGGGCGAGGTCGTGGTCCAAGGCGATCCCCAAGACGGCTGGACGTTGATCAGCTACGACGGGGTGCCCGTCCCACAAACCCCCGACCTAGGGACCGAACTCTTCGTTGACTTCCGCAACCTGATCGAGGCACCGCAGTTCGCCGGATACGACATCTATCAGGCTCTGCTGACTGGGAATTCGGCGACGATCGACACTGCACTGCAGACCGGAATCAACCAAGTCGACAATGCGCTCGCTCAATTCCCGGTCGCGGTGTTCGATGACATCCTCGGCGCCTTCACCGGTGCGACGCCGGCCGAAGCAGGCGCGCTGGTCGGCGACGCCTTCGCTGGGCTGTGACCTGAGGCTGGCGTGCTTCACCGCCTTTAGCGCGGCGATCTGAGCCAATCCCGTTGTCGGCGGACAAATTCCGCGTTAACGACAGCCCCGTGGCCCGGTACGTAGATGGCGTCGGGCCCACCGACCGCAAGTAGGCGATCTAGCGTGGCCGGCCAGGCCGCCAAATCGGAATCGGCATCGACATCCGGGTCGCCGGATTCCTCAACAAGATCACCGGTGAAGACCACGACCCGATCGCCGCTGTTACCGGCCACCACCACGACCAGGTCTGACGTGGTGTGTCCACCACCCAGGTACGCGATCGTCACCTGACGGTTCCCTAGGTCGACAACGGCGTCGTCAATCGCGTGTTGCGGCGGACGCAGCGCCGCGATCGCGCGGTCGATCTCGTCCGGGTCGGCACCATAACGCAGCGCATCGTCGCGAAGCTGGTCGGTGCCCGACGAGAGGTAGTCGACAACATCAGGCGCACAGTAGATTTCGGCTTCGGCGAATACTGCGGAGCCAAGGACATGGTCGAAGTGCTTGTGGGTCAACACAATGTGCGTCACACCGTGCCCGAAAAGTTGATGTACGTCGGCGTGAACGGCCGCAGCTTCGGTGAGTGTGGTGCCAGTGTCGATCAGCAGCGTTCCGGAACTGCCTTGCACCAAACCGACTGTCACGTCGAGGAATGGCAGCCGACAACGATGTACGCTGTCGGTCAACCGCTCCCAGTCGAAGTGCACACTCGGCCTAGGACGGCGGTTGGTCTAGGCGCCGTAGACGGGAACCGGGGGCCGAGACTTGGCGAGTAGATCGCTGACTACCGGGCCCAATTCCGCCGGATCCCATTTGGCGCCCTTGTCGATCTCAGGTCCGTGCGCCCAGCCTTCAGCGATGCGAATCTTGCCGCCCTCGACCTCGAACACCTTCCCGGTGACGTCGCGTGATTCGGCACTACCCAGCCAGACGACCAGCGGTGAGATGTTCTCCGGCGCCATGGAATCGAATTCGTTGTCCTGCGTTGCCATCATCTCGGCAAAGACCGTCTCGGTCATCCGGGTGCGGGCCGACGGCGCGATCGCGTTGACGGTGACGCCATACCGACCCATTTCAGCAGCGGCGACGAGGGTCAGTGCCGCGATACCGGCCTTAGCGGCGCTGTAGTTGCCCTGCCCGACGCTGCCCTGCAAGCCCGCACCGGAACTGGTGTTGATGA
>DAIODV010000324.1:0-1673 GCA_036746615.1 Mycobacterium sp. | reverse complement strand
CGAGGCTGCGTGCCGCATGGCACCGAAGTGCCCCTTCAGGTGCACCGCGATGACGGCGTCGAACTCTTCCTCGCTGGTGTTGGCCATCATCCGGTCGCGCACGATGCCGGCGTTGTTCACCAGGACATCGAGACCCCCGAACGTGTCGACGGCGGTCTGGACCAAAGCGGCGGCTTGTTCCCAGTCGGCGATGTTGGAGCCGTTGGCGACGGCTTCGCCTCCAGCAGCAGTGATCTCGTCGACGACAGACTGGGCGGCGCTGCCGCCGCCCGCCGGCGACCCGTCGAGGCCCACCCCGATGTCGTTGACCACGACGCGCGCGCCTTCGGCGGCGAAGGCCAATGCGTGTGCGCGTCCGATACCGCCGCCCGCGCCGGTGACGATGACGACGCGACCGTCGACTAGTCCCATGCTTGCTATCTCCTCTACTTGATCGCGCTCGCGTTCGTGGTGGCAAGGTAGTGCGGCGGCTCCCCGCCGCCGTGCACCTCTAGCGAGGCGCCGCTGATGTACGACGCCGCATCCGAGGCCAGAAACGCTGCGGCCCAACCGACGTCGGCAGGTGTGGCCAGCCGACCCAGCGGCACGTTCTTCGAGATCGCCGCGATCGATTCGGCATCGCCGTAAAACAGTTCCGATTGTTCGGTCTCCACCATGCCGACCACGCACGCATTCACCCGGACCTTCGGGCCCCACTCCACCGCCAGCGTCTGGGTCAGGCTTTCCAAGCCGGCCTTGGCCGCCCCGTACGCGCCGGTGCCCGGCGACGGCCGTCGGCCGCTGAGACTGCAGATGTTGACGATCGAGCCGCCGCGTTCCTGGTTTTGCATCTGCTCGTTCGCGTGCTGGGAAACCGCCAGCGCACCAATCAGATTGAGCTCGATGATCTTGCGGTTGAATTTCGCGCTTGCCTCCGCGGTCAGCAAGTAGGGCGAGCCGCCGGCGTTGTTGACGACAACATCGAGACGGCCGTGCCGCTCGATAATCGCGTCGATCATCGCCGCGACCGCATCGTCGTCACGAACGTCGCAGGAGTGAAACTCATACGGCAAGCCCTCGACCACGCGCCTGGCACAGGTCACCACCGTGGCGCCCTGTCCGGCGAAGACTGAGCTGATGCCGGCGCCGACCCCCCGAACGCCGCCGGTCACCAGAATGACCCGGCCGGCGAGGCCCAAGCTGATCGCGGGGTCTCCTTCGGCGTGAGTCACTGTGCTAGCGTACCAAGCAAGTGCTTGCTTAGGTAAATCGTCCCCCAGGAAGTGGCTGAGGATCTCGATGACAATCACGTCACGCACCGTCGAACCCGGGATCGTCGCGGTCACCGTCGACTTTCCCCCCGTCAACGCCATCCCGTCGCAAGGCTGGTTCGAACTGGCCGATGCGCTCACCGCGGCCGGCGACAACCCCGACACGCACGCGGTGATCTTGCGAGCCGAGGGCCGCGGATTCAACGCCGGCGTGGACATCAAAGAGATGCAGCGCACCGAAGGATTCGCCGCGCTGATCGACGCCAACCGCGGCTGCTTCGCCGCCTTCCGAGCGGTCTACGAATGCGCGGTGCCGGTGATCGCAGCGGTCAACGGCTTCTGCGTCGGCGGCGGCGTCGGCCTGGTGGGTAACGCCGACGTGATCGTGGCCTCGGAGGACGCGACGTTCGGGCTGCCCGAAGT
>DAIODV010000323.1:0-4601 GCA_036746615.1 Mycobacterium sp. | reverse complement strand
CGCCGAAGGCGGGGCAGGCGGCCCCCCGTCCCTGGTCCATCGAGGTCGACGCGAGCGCCGGGAAGCCGATGACATCGCCGACGGCGTAGATGTGATCGACCTTGGTCTGGAAGGTCTCGTCGACGTAGATCCGGCCGCGGTTGTCGGCCTCCAGGCCCGCGTTCTCCAGATCCAGGTAATCGGTTTGGCCTTGGCGCCCGGCGGAATACATCACGGTTTCGGCGGGGATCTTTTTGCCGCTGGCAAGGCTGGTAATCGTGCCTTGGCTGCCAACCTGGACGGCGGTGACCTCCTCGCCGAATCGGAACGTCACCGCGAGGTCGCGCAGATGGAAGCGCAGCGCCTCGACGATCTCGGGATCGCAGAATTCCAGCATGGTGTCGCGCTTTTCGACGATGGTGACTTTGGTGCCCAGCGCGGCGAACATCGATGCGTACTCGACGCCGATCACGCCGGCGCCGACCACCACCATCGACGTGGGGATTGACTTGAGATCGAGGATGCCGTCGGAGTCCAGCACGCGTTGTTCGTCGAACTGGACGCCCTCGGGGCGCGCCGGTTTGGTGCCGGTGGCGATCACGATGTAGTTGCCGCTGACCGTGGTGCGTTCACCACGCGACACATCCTCGACCAGCACCGTGTGCTCGTCGACGAACTGGCCTCGGCCCGAGATCAGATCGATCCGATTGCGCATCAGCTGGTTGCGCACCACGTCGGCCTGCTTGCCGATCACATGCTGGGTGCGCGAGAGCAGGTCGGCGGGTGTGATCTTGTCCTTGACCCGATAGCTCGCACCGTAGAGCTCGCGTTGGTTCATCCCGGTGAGGTAGAGAACCGCCTCGCGCAACGTCTTCGACGGGATCGTGCCGGTGTTGACGCAGACCCCGCCCAGCATCTGCCGCTGCTCGATGACCGCGACCGATTTGCCCAGCTTGGCGGCGGCGATGGCGGCCTTCTGCCCACCAGGACCTGAACCGATGACGATGATGTCGTACTCCAGCATCGAACCCATGGACAAAACATCTACGCCGGTTCTGCGTCGCGCGCACGCGGAGCGAAGCGACAGGCGTGTGAATACTTAGTTCGGAGTTATCCCCAGCTGTGCCTTTGTCCACAGCGCGCGAATGGCGCCGTATGCATCGCCGACGGGCTGACGGTACCGATCGCCAGCGTGGGCGCCATGACCAAACAGCGACCTGACTTTGAACTGAATCGCCCCGCCGCGGTAATCGCCGCGCTGCCGGCCGTCCTGGGCTTCGTGCCCGAGAAATCGCTGGTGCTGATATCGATCGACGACAACGAGCTGTCGTCGGTGATGCGGGTCGACCTCTCCGAGGCGCTCGCTGACCAGGTCGGACACCTCGCCGAGGTCGCGTCGGCCGCCAGCCCCGAGGCGGCCATCGCGGTCATAGTCGACGCCGACGGCGCGCGTTGCCCGACGTGCAACGAGCAGTTCCGCGACCTGTGTACGGCGCTCACCGAGGAACTGGCGCAACGCGACATCGAACTGTGGGCCGCCCATGTGGTGGACCGAGTCGAAGCGGGGGGTCGCTGGCACTGCGTGGATGGCTGCGGTGCGGGCGGTGTCATCGACGACCCGTCCGCGTCGCCGGTGGCGATGGCCGCGGTGCTCGACGGCCGTCGGCTCTATGCGCGGCGCGCTGATCTGCAGTCGGTCATCGCCGTCGATGAGCGCGCCGCAAGCGCAGCGCTGGCCGCGCTGATCGACGACCACGCAGCCTCGCGGGAGGCCGCACATCGCGCCGATGCGTCTGCCTGCGTGCGCCGTGACGTCGAGGTCGCGATCGCTGCTGCGGGCCGCGTCGGCAACGGACGACAGCTCTCCGATGCGGCATTGGCCACTCTGGCCTGCGCGCTGGGCGACGTGGAGTTTCGCGACACGATGTATGCCCTGGCCGTCGGGCAGAGCGCCGGAGAAGCAGAGTCGCTGTGGGCGGTGCTATCGCGGAGTCTGCCGACGCCGTGGCGGGTCGAGGCGCTGGTGTTGTTGGCGTTCAGTGCCTATGCCCGTGGCGACGGCCCGCTTGCCGGGGTATCGCTGGAAGCGGCGCTGCGCTGCCAGCCGGAGCATCGGATGGCGGGCATGCTCGACACCGCACTGCAATCGGGCTTGCGGCCTGAGAACATTCGCGAATTGGCTGCCACCGGATATCGGTTGGCCGAACGGCTCGGGGTGCGGCTGCCGCCGCGGCGGGCATTCGGCCGACGAGCCGTATAGCCGGTCTGGTTAGACCTTTTCGACCTTGACGGCGTGTGCCATCTCATGCGGCAGGCTGACGTTCTCGTGGCCTGGGATCACGATCGTCACGCCGCCGGCCGGATTGGTTTCGACGGTCACCCGCGCGTTGGGAACAACGCCGGCGTCCTTGAGCCGGGTGATCAAGTCGATGTCACCCTGCACGTGCTCGGTGAGCTGGCGCACCACGACTGCGACGGGCGATCCGGCGGGCAACTCGGTGAGCCGCACCAGATTGGGGACTTCGTCGCCGAAGCCCGGCCCGACCCCCAAATCCAGCAGTCCCGGAATCGGGTTGCCGAAGGGCGAGGTAGTCGGGTTGTTGAGGACTTGCACCAGCCGACGTTCGACATCCTCGCTCATCACGTGCTCCCACCGGCAGGCCTCGGCGTGCACCTCTTCCCACGGCAATCCGATGACGTCGACTAGCAGCCGCTCGGCGAGACGGTGTTTCCGCATCACCGAGACGGCCAGGGCGCGGCCCTTGTCGGTGAGTTGCAGGTGGCGGTCGCCGGCCACATGCAGCAGGCCGTCGCGCTCCATCCGCGACACAGTCTGGCTGACCGTGGGTCCGCTCTGGTCAAGTCGTTCGGCGATACGGGCACGCAGCGGCGTCACGCCCTCTTCTTCGAGGTCGTAGATCGTCCGCAGGTACATCTCGGTGGTATCAACCAGGTCGTTCATGAGCTGGTCACGGCGTGGAAACTCCTGGCTATCGCCGGGAGAGGAAACGCCGCGCCTCCTTTCGGTGCGTTGTCGGTGGTGGCGGATAGGTTGCAGGGATGGCGCACTATCAGTTGCTTCCGACTGCCGAGCAGTTCCCAGCTGCGTACAAGTGGCAACGAGGCGCCGTTTGCGGGCACGCCACTCCCGGAAACCGTCAGAGCCAAGCGGTTTTCGTGAGCCAAGCCCGCAATGCGGGTCGGCGCAACGTCGACGTGAACGCCGCACGCAACATCGCCGCCGGACGGGCGGTGACAGCACGGGGAGACCTCGGCGTTAGCCGGTCTGCGAACCGTGAACCTCAACTCTGCTCTCCTGCCGCACAGGTAGTGGGATGGGGTTGGAATCCTCTCGCTTCACCCAGAGGAGGACGTCAATGCGCACCCTCCATTGCCGCTGAGTCTACTTGCCCAGCTGCGTGAATGGTCCGCTAACACTCCCAGCACGGCAGTATGCCCGCCGCGGCCGCGGCGGGCATACTTTCGCGTCGATCTAGGTCGTCAGCTGGCGTAAGAGCGCAGTCGGTCGGCCCGCTCGCCGTTGCGAAGCTTGGCCATCACCTCGCGCTCGATTTGGCGCACCCGCTCACGCGACAGGCCGAACAGCTTGCCGATCTGGTCGAGGGTGCGGGGCTGTCCATCGTCGAGCCCGAAGCGCAACCGGATCACCTGATGCTCGCGCTCGTCGAGCGTTGACAGCACCGTGCGGATGTCGGTGTGCAGCAGCTCGGCGATCACCGCGTTCTCCGCGGACATCGCTTCGGCGTCCTCGATGAAGTCACCCAGCGGCGCCTCTTCCTCGGAGCCGACCGGCATGTCGAGGCTCACCGGGTCGCGGCTGTGCTCGAGCAGGTCGTTGATCTTCTCGATCGGAATGCCGGACTCGTTAGCCAGTTCCTCGTCGGTGGCTTCACGGCCGAGGTTCTGGTGCATCTCGCGCTTGATCCGTGCCAGCTTGTTCACCTGCTCCACCAGGTGAACCGGCAGGCGGATGGTTCGGCTCTGGTCGGCCATGCCCCTGGTGATCGCCTGACGGATCCACCAAGTCGCATAGGTCGAAAACTTGAATCCCTTTGTGTAGTCGAACTTTTCCATCGCCCGGATCAAACCCAGATTGCCCTCCTGGATTAGGTCCAGCAGCGGCATTCCGCGGCCCGTGTAGCGCTTCGCCAACGACACGACCAATCGCAAGTTGGCTTCCAGCAAGTGGCTTCGGGCTGCCTCACCATCGCGAACCACCTGTGCCAGGTCTCGTTTGCGGTTCTCGCCGAGGCGCTTGCGGGTGTCGAGCAGATGCTGGGCGTAGAGCCCGGCCTCGATGCGCTTGGCGAGTTCGACCTCGTCGGCAGCATTGAGCAACGCCGTCTTGCCGATCCCATTCAAATACACGCGCACGAGGTCCGCGGCTGGGCTCTGAGCATCCAGATCGCTGTCAACCCGGCTTGTGGTGGCATTTGCCATGGCGGCCTCCTGATAGGCGTAGCTGTCATGAGGTACAACGACCAACTCGGGGGATGAGTTCCCACTGCGCGGCTATCTCACACCCGTTGACGTGCACGGATGCCCGCGCGGTCTGAGAATGTGTTAAGAAGCGTCAGCTTCCGGCCGCCGCGATTCCGGTT
>DAIODV010000322.1:0-4605 GCA_036746615.1 Mycobacterium sp. | reverse complement strand
AGATCATCCGGATGGTCGACCTGATGATCGGCCGGGTCGAAAAGCAGCTGAAGGGCAAGGACATGGCGATGAAGCTGACCGACAAGGCCAAGTCGTTGCTGGCCAAGCGTGGCTTCGACCCCGTGCTGGGTGCTCGCCCGCTGCGGCGCACCATCCAGCGCGAGATCGAGGACCAGCTGTCCGAGAAGATCTTGTTCGAGGAGGTCGGTCCGGGCCAGATTGTCACCGTCGACGTCGACAACTGGGACGGCGAGGGTGCCGGCGAGGACGCGAAGTTCACCTTCACCGGAGCCCGCAAGCCGACCGAGCCCGAGCCCGACCTGGCCAAGGCCGGAGCACACGCCGCCGGTACCCCAGGGACGACGGCGCAATAACCTAGCGCGAGCAGTCGCAGAATCGCACGCCGGATGGCAAGGCGATGCGATTCTGTGTCTGCTCGCGCAAACTAGCCGGCGGGTAGCAGCGCGAAGACCTGTTTCGCGATCTGCAGCATCCAGCTGGTCACGCTCGGCCCGTGATCGCGTGGCCAATTCAGCTGGAAACTCACCACATACGGCTGTCCCGTCCGGTCGACGGCATACCAGCTGAACGTCAAATCACCCGGCAGCCCACCGGCTTTCGCGCCGATGTAGGGCCATTCACGACGATCCAAATTGATACCCGGAGCGGCCGCCAAGATCTGCTTGACTGGCGCGGCTTTGCCTACCGCGGCGGCTTGCAACGCTGCATGCACCCGGCAGATATCCTCGGCGCTGCCATACCATTCCGCGCCGTAACCGGAGGCCGGAACGTGGGCGCGCATCGGATCCGGTTGATAGACATGAGAATTGGCCTGAGCTAGCAACTTCTCCCGAGTCTGCGGAGTGGCTACCTTCCACTGCTCACGCAGATCCGGCTGACCCCAAGCGACCGAGAACAACTCGTACATGGTCGGAAAAGGTGTCATCGCCGCTGGGTCGTGATGGCCGGTCTTGGCCAAGGCGCTTTCGACGGCCTGAGTGCCGACTTTTCCGATCAGCATATCGGTGGCCATGTTGTCGCTGGTCGCAATCATTTTCTCGGCAGCGGTTCGCACCGAAATATGCGCTCCCACTGGCAAATCCATTCCCGAGCCGACCGCCTTGCCTTTCTCGGTGACGGTCAACTGGTCATCCCAGGACACTGTTCCGGCCTTGACCGCATCCGCTACAGCGTAGAGCACATACAGCTTGAAGATCGACGCCAACGGCAGCGGCAGCGCGGTATTGGTCCCGGCGACCCGATCGCATTGTCCGTCATTGACTTTGGCAACCTGCCACGAGTAGCGCGCGTGGGTATTGCTCAGCGTCGTGTCGATGTCGCGCCAGGACGAGATCTTGGGCGCTTGCGTGGTGACCTCGAACCCGTCGACCAACGTGTCGTCGCCGGTATGTATCCGGACTTCTTGCCGCCCACCGTAGGACGTGATCAGCTGCAGCGTGCCGGTTCCCGCCTTGAGATCGACTCCGCTCAACGTGAACGGGCGGTCCCACCAGAGCGCTTCCATGCTGGCCTCGACCGGCTTGATCATGTCGGCCGTGGCGAGCGTGGCGACTCCGATCGGACCGATCGGCCAGTCGGAGTTGATCATGTCGAGGGTCTGCTGGGCCCGCAGCCCGGCGGGAGTCCTCATGTCGATCCGCCGGCCGGCGCCCGCAGCATTGGCGGACGGAGTCGGCGGCGGGGCGCAACCCGGAGCCAGAGTGGCGACCAGCGTGGCGACGGCCGTCAATGCCGCGACGCGGTACCAGACCTGGCGCGGGCTGGGCTTACTGGGCCTGTCGGCCAATGCCGGCAACGTCCAACACAACCTCGAATTCCAGCAATGACGCACCGGTCGCCACCGGATTAGCCCGATGGCCGGCGTGGGCCTCGATAGCCGGCCCGGTAGCCCACGCCTGGAATGCCTCTTCGGACTCCCACTGCGTCACCACGAAGTAGCGATCCTCGCCCTTGATCGGGCGAAGCAGCTGAAAGCCGAGGAAACCCGGCGAATTCTCGACCGCGTGAGCGCGATGAGCGAACCGCTTCTCCAGTTCGGGGCCTGCGTCCGCGGGCACCTCGATTGCATTGATCTTCACCACTGGCATGCCGTCAGGCTACCGTGCCCAAGGTGGCCGCCGAACTGCTCACCCATCGTGGTGGTCGAGGCGACCCGGTGGTCTTGGTGCACGGTCTGATGGGCCGCGGCACTACCTGGCCGCGTCAGCTGCCGTGGCTGACGGAGCTGGGGGCGGTGTACACCTACGACGCGCCCTGGCACCGCGGCCGTGACGTCGACGATCCCTACCCGATCAGCACCGAACGCTTTGTGTCCGACCTCGGCGACGCGGTGGCCGCGCTCGGCACACCCGCGCGGTTGGTCGGGCATTCTATGGGTGCCCTGCACTCCTGGTGCTTGGCCGCCGAGCGTCCCGACCTGGTCTCGACGCTGGTGGTCGAAGACATGGCACCGGACTTTTGCGGCCGCACCACAGGACCGTGGGAGCCGTGGCTGCATAAGCTGCCCGTCGAATTCGGCTCTGCAGAGCAGGTATTCGCTGAGTTCGGGCCGGTCGCCGGCCAATACTTCCTGGAGGCGTTCGATCGCACTGCGACCGGTTGGCGGCTGCACGGTCACACCTCTCGGTGGATTGAGATCGCGGCAGAGTGGGGCACCCGCGACTATTGGGCGCAGTGGCGAGCGGTGCGATCGCCCGTACTGTTGATCGAGGCCGGCAATTCGGTCACCCCAGCAGGGCAGATGCGTTCGATGAACGAAACCGGGTACCGGGCAGAGTATTTGCATGTGCCCGGCGCAGGCCACCTAGTGCATGACGAGGCTCCGCTGGTTTATCGTCAGGCAGTGGAGTCGTTTTTGGCCCGTCCCTAGTTTTCTTCGCCGACCAGCGCGAACCGCCCATCGGCCGTCTGTTTCACCAGACCATCGGCGAGCAGTGAATTCAACGCCCGTTCGCGCTGCTCCGTATCTGTTAGCCAGGCGACGTCCAGCTCAGCACGGGTGACCGGAAATTCATTGTCGCGCAATACATCCAACAGCCGACCGCGAACCTGTCGGTCTGTTCCGGCGTAAGCCTGCGGACGGCGTGCCGGACCCTGACCGGGCGGATAGCCGGCCTGCCGCCACCGGCAGCCACTCAGCGGGCACAGCCCACATCGCGGGGCCCGGGCGGTGCAAACCGTAGCTCCCAGTTCCATCAGCGCCGCTGAAAACCGATGCGCCGAGCCATCATTGGGCAGCAGCGCGGATACGTCGGCGTGGTCGCGGACCGTCGACGCGCCAGCAGCGTCCGCGCGGCCATGCACAACGCGAGCCACCACCCGGCGGACATTGGTGTCGATCACCGGCACCGGCTGCTGGTAGGCGAAGCACGCCACTGCACGGGCGGTGTAACTTCCGACGCCGGGCAGGGTCAGCAGGATCTCGACGTCGTCGGGAACTTCGTCACCGTAGTCACGGGCGATCACAGTCGCGCACTCGTGCAGGCGTTTGGCCCGCCGGGGATAGCCCAGCTTGCCCCACGCGCGCACGACGTCTGCCGCGCTTGCCGCCGCCGTCGCCGATGCCGTCGGCCACCGCACCACCCAGTCGCGCCAGATCGGCAGTACCCGCGACACCGGTGTCTGCTGCAACATGAACTCGCTGACCAGGATCTGCCACGGGGTCACATCGGGATCCCGCCACGGCAGGTCGCGTCGCGCCCGGTCGTACCAGTCGAGGAGTTCACTCGACGTTGGTGAGAGCTTCATGGCTGGCTGCGGCAGAATGTCGGGCATGCCCAATACCAGTCCGGTAACCGCGTGGAAAGCACTCAAAGAGGGTAACGAGCGGTTCGTCGCCGGCCAGCCCGAACACCCGAGCCAAAGCGTCGACCATCGCGCCAGCCTGGCCAAAGGTCAGACGCCGATCGTGGCGCTCTTCGGCTGTGGAGATAGCAGGGTGGCCGCCGAGATCATCTTCGACCAGGGCTTGGGCGATATGTTCGTCGTCCGTACGGCGGGGCATGTGATCGACTCCGCGGTATTGGGCTCAGTTGAATTCGCCGTAGAGGTGCTCGGTGTGCCGCTGATCGTGGTTCTGGGCCACGACAGCTGCGGCGCGGTGAAGGCAACGCTGGCCGCGCTCGACGAGGGTGTGCTGCCCGGCGGTTATGTGCGCGACGTGGTCGAGCGGGTGACGCCATCGATCCTGCTGGGCCGCCGTGAGGGCTTGACCCGGACCGACGAATTCGAGGCGCGCCATGTCGTCGAGACCGGCGCGCAGCTGATGGCTCGCTCGACGGCGATCGCCGAACGGGTGAAAGCCGGAACGCTGGCGATTGTCGGCGCCACCTACCACCTTGCCGACGGGCGAGTGGTGATGCGCGATGCCATCGGCGATATCGGGGAAGTCTAGGCGGGGTACCGCGGTGTGACGACGCCGTGGTCGTAGGCGTAGACGATGGCTGCGGCTCGGTCCCGCAGATCCAGCTTGACGAAGATGCGCCCGATGTGACTCTTCACGGTCAACTCGGAAATACATAGCTCCTCGGCGATTTCGGCGTTCGAATAGCCTTGACCGATAAGCCTGAGCACATCTTGCTCGCG
>DAIODV010000321.1:0-4610 GCA_036746615.1 Mycobacterium sp. | reverse complement strand
AGAGACACACGCCGAAAGATCGACCAGATTGTGAGGTCGTAGATGGCTTTGAGCGTTCCAGCCAGAATGAACGGCAACCCAACGATAAGCAATGACCCCTGCAAAAGCAAACCTGAAAAGATGGGGCTGCTTGCTGATCCAGCACTACGGGCCAATGAGGTGACGCTGGCAGTTGCTGTTCGCTCCGATGGCTCCACAAGGACCGCCAGTACAGTCAGTGGCACCCCAAAGCGCAAGTGAAAAAAGAGCACCATCAAACTCTGAACTACCAGGCCACCGGCAAGCGCAAGCTGCTCGACGTGGCACCCGGAATCTTGATCGTGGACGAGGCTTACGGAGAGTTCTCGTCTGAACCCAGTGCGGTGGGGCTGGTCGCCGAGTATCCGACGAAGCTCATCGTGACCCGCACGATGAGCAAGGCGTTTGCGTTTGCCGGCGGCCGCCTCGGTTACCTGATCGCCACCCCGGCGGTGATCGACGCGATGCTGTTGGTGCGGCTGCCCTACCACCTGTCGTCGATCACTCAGGCCGCCGCCCGTGCGGCGTTGCGCCACGCCGATGACACGTTGGGCAGCGTCGCGACGCTGATCGCCGAGCGCGAGCGGGTGAGTGCCGGGTTGAGCGACATGGGATTTCGCGTCATTCCCAGCGACGCGAACTTTGTGTTATTCGGGCAGTTCGCCGATGCGCCGGCAGCTTGGCAGCGTTATCTGGATGCCGGTGTCCTGATCCGCGACGTCGGTATTTCCGGGTACTTGCGCGTTACCACCGGACTAGCCGCGGAGAACGACGTCTTCTTACGGGCGAGCGCGCAGATCGCCACCACGGAATTGGCCCAGCCTCTCGTGGGGATCGCAAGCGCGGCGAAGCCGGGCGCAGCGGGTCGCCACCAACATGATTAGGAGCGTCATGAGCCAGCAGCGCCACGCCCGCGTGGAACGCACCACCAAGGAATGCGACATCGTCGTCGAAATCGACCTGGACGGCACCGGAAACGTCAACGTCGACACCGGAATTCCGTTCTACGACCACATGCTGACCGCGCTGGGCAGCCACGCGAGCTTCGATCTGACCGTGCGCGCCAAGGGTGATGTCGAGATCGAGGCGCATCACACGATCGAGGACACCGCGATTGTGCTCGGTCAGGCACTGGGGCAGGCGCTGGGCGACAAAACCGGTATCCGCCGCTTCGGCGACGCCTTCATCCCGATGGACGAGGCGCTGGCTCACGCTATTGTGGACGTGTCCGGCCGGCCCTACTGTGTCCACACCGGTGAACCGGACCACTTGCGGCACTTCACAATTGCCGGTAACACCGTGCCTTACCACACTGTCGTCAACCGGCACGTGTTCGAGACGCTGGCGAACAACGCCCGCATCGCACTGCATGTCCGCGTGCTCTACGGTCGCGACCCGCACCACATCACCGAGGCGCAGTACAAGGCCGTCGCACGTGCGTTGCGTCAGGCAGTCGAGACCGATCCGCGCGTGTCGGGCGTGCCGTCCACCAAAGGGACCTTGTGAAACCCAAATCCGTTGTGGTTTTGGACTACGGCTCGGGCAATCTGCGGTCGGCGCAACGCGCGCTGCAGCGCGTGGGCGCCACGGTGGACGTGACGGCTGATCTGGACGCCGCCGCAGCCGCCGATGGGTTGATGGTGCCGGGCGTCGGTGCTTTTGAGGCCTGCATGACGGGGCTACGCGGGATAGGCGGCGAACGGGTGATCGCCGAGCGCGTTACCGCCGGGCGACCAGTGCTGGGCGTATGTGTCGGCATGCAGATCTTGTTCGCCCGCGGTGTGGAATTCGGCGTGGAGACAAGCGGCTGCGGGCAATGGCCGGGAGCCGTGACCCGGTTGGATGCACCCGTGATCCCCCACATGGGCTGGAACGTGGTGGCCGCTGCTCCTGGCACCGCCTTGTTCAAAGGGCTTGACGCCGACGCCCGGTTCTACTTCGTGCATTCCTATGCGGCGCAACGGTGGGAGGGCCGATCCGAGGCGCTGTTGACATGGGCCACGCATGGCGTGCCGTTCCTGGCCGCCGTTGAAGAGGGGCCACTGTCCGCCACTCAGTTCCACCCGGAAAAGAGCGGCGACGCTGGGGCTGCCGTATTGAGCAATTGGGTTGAGGGGTTGTGACGTGGCTTTGATTTTGTTACCCGCCGTCGACGTGGTCGAGGGCCGGGCAGTGCGCTTGGTGCAGGGCCGCGCCGGCAGCGAAACCGAATACGGCTCAGCGTTGGACGCTGCGCTGGGCTGGCAGCGCGATGGTGCCGAATGGGTTCACTTGGTCGACTTGGACGCGGCATTCGGCCGCGGCTCGAACCGTGAGCTGCTGGCCGAGGTCGTAGGCAAGCTGGACGTGCAGGTTGAACTGTCCGGCGGAATTCGCGACGACGACTCGTTAGCGGCCGCATTGGCAACCGGCTGCGCGCGGGTCAACCTGGGGACCGCGGCGCTGGAAAACCCGCAATGGTGCGCGCAGGTGATTGCCGAGCACGGCGAGAAGGTCGCTGTCGGGCTGGACGTCCAAATCGTCGACGGCGATCATCGACTGCGCGGCCGCGGCTGGGAGACCGACGGCGGTGACCTGTGGGAAGTATTGAAACGCCTTGACAGCGAAGGATGTTCACGCTTCGTCGTCACCGATGTCACCAAGGATGGCACGTTGACCGGACCCAATCTGGACCTGTTGCGCGCGGTCGCCGAGCGCACCGACGCTCCCGTGATCGCCTCTGGCGGCGTGTCCAGCCTCGATGATTTGCGCGCCATCGCCACGCTGACAGGCAGCGGGGTCGAAGGCGCAATCGTCGGCAAGGCGCTCTACGCCGGCCGATTCACTTTGCCGCAGGCGCTGGCTGCGGTGGCAGGTTAGGGCCGCAATGGATCTCGACGCGCTGGTGGCCGAAGCGTCGGCGATCCTGGACGCCGCCGCAGTACCGTTCATCGCCGGTCACCGCGCGGATTCCGCGGTCAGCAAGCGGGGCGACGATTTCGCCACCAAGGTCGATCTGGAGATTGAGCGTCAAGTCGTCGATGCACTGGAGAAGAACACCGGGATCGCCGTGCACGGTGAGGAGTTCGGCGGCGCCGACCTCGATTCGCCGTGGGTGTGGGTACTGGATCCGGTCGACGGAACATTCAACTATGCGGCCGGTTCACCGCTGGCCGCGATTCTGCTGGGGCTGCTGCACGACGGAGATCCGGTCGCCGGCTTGACCTGGTTGCCGTTCACTGGCGAGCGTTACGCCGCGGTCGTCGGCGGTCCGCTACGGAAAAACAGTGAGCCGCAACCGCCGTTGGCCAAGGTCGAGCTGACGGAGTCAGTCGTCGGTGTGGGAACCTTCAATGCCGACTCCCGCGGCCGATTCCCGGGCCGCTACCGGCTAGCGGTGCTCGAAGAGCTTAGCCGGGTGTCGTCACGGCTGCGCATGCACGGCGCCACCGGCATCGACCTCGCTTACGTTGCCGACGGAATCCTGGGCGGTGCAATCAGTTTCGGCGACCACGTCTGGGATCATGCTGCGGGCGTAGCGCTGGTGCGCGCGGCCGGCGGCGTCGTCACGAACCTTGCCGGTGAAGAGTGGGCCCCCGATTCCCGGTCGGCCTTGGCCGCCGCCCCAGGTTTGCATGAGCAGATACTCGAGATCCTGCGCAGGGTAGGTCGACCGGATGAGTACTGAAATCACTGGCCTCGCGGTGCGGGTGATTCCCTGCCTCGACGTCGACGACGGTCGGGTGGTCAAAGGTGTCAACTTCGAAAACCTTCGAGACGCCGGCGATCCCGTGGAACTTGCCGCGGCCTACGACGCCGAGGGTGCCGACGAGCTGACGTTTCTCGATGTGACCGCGTCGTCGTCTGGACGAGCCACCATGCTCGAGGTGGTGCGTCGCACCGCCGAGCAGGTGTTCATCCCGCTCACCGTCGGTGGCGGAGTGCGCACGGTCGCCGACGTCGACGTTTTGCTGCGGGCGGGCGCGGACAAGGTCTCGATCAACACTGCTGCCATCGCTCGACCCGAACTGCTGGCCGAGATGGCCAACCAGTTTGGCTCTCAGTGCATCGTGTTGTCCGTAGACGCCCGCACGGTGCCGGCCGCGTCGGACCCGACGCCATCGGGGTGGGAGGTCACCACCCACGGCGGACGGCGCGGCACCGGCATCGACGCCGTCGAATGGGCGGCCCGAGGCGCCGAGCTCGGGGTGGGGGAGATCCTGCTCAATTCGATGGACGCCGACGGCACCCAGGCCGGCTTCGATCTGGCGATGTTGCGGGCGGTTCGCGCGGCGGTGACAGTGCCGGTGATCGCCAGCGGAGGCGCAGGCGCAGTCGAGCATTTCGCGCCCGCGGTTGCTGCGGGTGCCGATGCGGTGTTGGCCGCCAGTGTTTTTCACTTCCGGCAGTTGACGATCGGTCAGGTGAAAGCGGCAATGGCCGCAGAAGGGATCACGGTGCGATGACGCTGGATCCTGCCATTGCCGCACGCCTCAAGCGCAACGCCGACGGGCTGTTTACCGCCGTCGTCCAGGAACGCAGCAGCGGCGACGTGTTGATGGTCGCGTGGATGGACGACGAGGCGCTCGAGCGCACCCTCACCACGCGCCGTG